>JARRJC010000021.1 GCA_037379885.1 Limibacillus sp. | reverse complement strand
GGTCTTGGCGGTCGCATCTGTCTGGCCCTCGCCAGTGCCGGGGCAAATGTCGCGGTGGGCTATGCGAGCGGAGAGGACCGTGCAGGTCGGGTAAGCCAAGAGGTAATCGACCAGGGTCGCAGAGCCATTCCCGTGAAAGTCGACCTGAGCGACCCGACTGCCATTGAAGCCGCCGTCGAGACTGTCGTCTCAGAGCTAGGGGCCTTGGACATATTGATCAACAATGCCGGAGTTGCGGCTGGAGGATACTCCATTGAGCCTGGCGACCTTGAAAGTTTCACGCCAGAGATTTGGGACGAGCTAATGGCCCTGAATGTTAGAGGGCCGTATCTCCTAACCCGGGCTGCTGCAAAGGCCTTGAGAGCTTCTGCGTTGGGGCGCGTGGTGAACGTTGGCTCCACGATCGGCGTCGGCTCCTTTTACGCGGACCGCATCTTCCACCCCAGCAAGGCGGCCGTTGTGCCGCTAACGCGGTTTCTGGCTAGCTCTCTCGCGCCTGATGTCACAGTAAATGCCGTCCTCCCAGGCTTAATGTTGGGGACCGGACTAGGTGGTGATGGACAAGGGGCCCACGCCGATGTCTGGCGTGATCGCGCTCTCTGCAAGGAGACTACTTCACTAGATGACGTTGCCAACCAAGTGATCGCCTTCTGTGAAAGCTCGACCATCACGGGGCAATCGCTCGTCATCGACGGTGGTATCAATTTCCAATAAAGGATTCCGTAAGCGCGAACTAGGGTTCCGCTATTGGCTAATAGTGGCAATCGCTTGGAGTTTCGACCGTTCATTGCTTCAGAGCCTTGGTCGGCTATCGCGGTTCAGCGCTCGACCCGCCTATAATGATATTGGTCCTAATCGCTTTGGAGCATCTGTGAGATGAATACACCGCTCAGCGAAGACACAGAGTACGACGATGACTTCATTGCCCGCTTGGAGTTCAGGTGGGGAAAGGGTTTTTTGTCACCTGGAGGCGCCACCGAGGTCCTGACCATAGCTCAGGGAATCCAGATTGAGGGTAGAAAGGTTCTTGATTTCGGATGTGGACTGGGAGGCGCAGATCTTGTTCTGGCTGAGAAGTGCCATCCGAGTTCAGTGATAGGATTGGATATTGATGCGGGACTGATCACCAAAGCCAGGGCTTTGGCAAAGGAGGCCGGATTGGATGGCAAGGTGCAGTTCGTCAAGTCTGACCCAGGGAAACTGGATTTTGAGAATGATAGTTTCGACGTTGTGTTCAGTAAGGACGCGATCCTGCACATCGATGACAAACGTTGGATATATGAAGAGTTCAGTAGGCTCCTGAAAAGCGGAGGCGCTTTGGCAATCTCCGATTGGCTTAAAGCTGAGGGAGATTGCCTTGCACTTGAATCATTCTTTTCGGAAGACTTGGGTCTTACCGTCGTCTTCCAGACCGTCCAAGAGGTGCAGGAACTGCTGGGTTCGATCGGTTTTTCAGACATCGATACAGACGACCGGCATTCCTGGTTCAAGGAACTTACTAAGCGGGAGGCGGACCAGTTATCCGGCCCGCGAAAGGAGGAGTATATCAAGGCGGTTGGCGAGGAGAATGCAATGGCTTCGATTAACGCCGTTCAAAAGCTCGCTTCGATCGCCGAATCTGGTGAGTTACGTCCGACTCATGTTCGAGCGAGGTGGCGTCACTAATCGACTTATGTCCGCTATTGGCTAAAAGCGGTCCTCTGACGCCACCACGCAGGCACTCAAATGCCTGATAACGAATGAACCCAAGAAAAAGATCACGCGCACGCTCGGCAATCGTCTTGAGACAATGCACAAAGGTTCTGATATTCAGCGATACGGAATCGATACACGCGAGACTGACTTGTCCTCAAAAACCGCTGAAAAACTGGATCGCCGCCTATCAGTCGCTCCAATGATGGATTGGACGGACCGGCATGACCGCTATTTCCTGCGGATCATCTCGCGGCGGGTGCTGCTCTACAGCGAGATGGTGACGACAGGCGCGCTGATTCATGGGCCGCGCGAGCGGCTGCTCGCCTTCGATCCGGCCGAGCACCCCGTCGCCTTGCAGGTCGGCGGCAGCGAGCCGGAGGAGCTGGCGCGCGCCGCCGTCTTCGGGCAGCAGGCGGGCTACGACGAGATCAACCTCAATGTCGGCTGTCCCAGCGACCGCGTGCAGTCGGGCCGCTTCGGGGCCTGCCTCATGGCCGAGCCGCAGACCGTCGCCGCCGGTGTCGCCGCCATGATCGCCGAGGTGGACCTGCCGGTGACGGTCAAGTGCCGCATCGGCATCGACGACATGGAGGACTATCCGGACCTTAAGGCCTTCGTGGAAACCGTCGCCGCGGCCGGGTGCCGCAGCTTCACGGTGCATGCCCGCAAGGCCTGGCTCCAGGGTCTCAGCCCCAAGGAGAACCGCGATATCCCGCCGCTCTCCTACGAGACGGTCTACCGCCTGAAGCGGGAACTGCCGGAGTTGGAGGTCTGCATCAACGGCGGGATCAAGACGCTGGAGGAGGCCGAGGCCCATCTGGCCGAGGGCGTGGACGGCGTCATGATCGGGCGCGCCGCCTACCAGACCCCCTACATCCTGGCCGAGGCCGACCGGCGCTTCTTCGGGGCGGAGACGGCGCCGCCCAGCCGCCGTCAGGTGGTGGAGGCCCTGGTTCCCTACATAGAGGCGCGGATGGCCGAGGGCACGCCGCTCAAGTCCATCACGCGCCACATCCTGGGCCTCTACAATGGCCTGCCCGGCGCAAAGCTCTGGCGGCGCATCCTGAGCGAGGAGGCGCACCGCGAGGGCGCGGGCCCCGAGGTCGTGCTGCGCGCACTGGAAGCCGTGGAAGCCCAGATCGCCGCCCGCGAGGCGGCCTAGCCTGAAATCCGCTTGAGCGCCGCCGCCCCGACCTCGTTCAGCGCGGCGCGGAGGTCGCCTGGGGGCTGCCAGCCGAGCGTTTCGCGCAAGCCGCCGTCGTCTGCCAGCATGTCGGTGATCAGGCCCTCGGCCATGATCTCCCGCCCCACGGCCCAGAGCAGAAAGTTGAGGAGCCAGGGCGGAAAGGCACTGAGTTTTGCTTCCCGGCCCATGCCCTCGGCGAGCGCGCGGGCGACATCCGGCGTGGCGAGCGGCGGCGGGTCGGCCACCTCGAAGCGCCCGCCGGGAGCGGCCGGGTGGGTCAGGCAGAGCTCGATCGCCGCCAACAGGCTTTCCAAGGTTACGTAGCTGCGCTGGTTGTCGATGGAGGCCAAGGGCAGGGAGCGTCCCTTGGCGATCCAGCGCGCCAGACGCGGCAGGTTGCCGGGGCCGCCGGGACCGACCACCAGCGGCGCGCGCAGGATGACGATCTCCATCTCCTTTTCCTCGTAGAGGGAGCGCAGCATCTCCTCGGCCTCCAGCTTGGCGATCTGGTAGGGCCGCTTGGCGAGCTTCGCGCCGATGGTGGAGAGGAAGACGAAGCGCCGGACGCCGGCGGCCTGGGCCTGCTCGGCGAGGCTGAGCGTCGCGTCGCGGTTGGCCGCGCGCTGCTTGTTCATGCCCAGCCGGTTCTTGTCGTTGCGGTGGACCCTGGCCGCGCAGTGCACCACGAGGTCCGCGCCCTCCAGCAGGGGACGCCAGTCGGAAAAGGAATGCAGGCCGCGCACCCGCTCGAAGATCGCGCCCTGGCGCGGCTCCGGCTTGCGCTTGTTGTAGCTGCCGACCACGCGGTGCCCCTTGGCGAGGAGATGGTCGGTGAGCGCCCCGCCGATGAAGCCGGAGGCGCCGGTGACGAGAATGCGGCTCATGCCGGTGTCGCCTCCCTGGGCTCGATTGCGGCGTCCAGCGCCGGGAAGAAGGCCGCGAGCGTCAGGCCTCGCAAGCCCAAGAAAAGCGCCATGGACAGCCAAAGTCCGTGGTTGCCGAAGGCAGGGACCAGCAGCCAGACCGCGAGCAGATAGAAGGCGAGCGAGATCAGCATGGCGTTGCGCATGGCCGCGGTCCGCGTCGCCCCGATGAAGATGCCGTCGAGCTGATAGGCCCAGACCGCGACCAAGGGGATCACGGCGATCCAGGGCAGGAAGTCGTCCGTGGCTGCACGCACCGCCTCGATGTCGGTGAAGAGCGCCACGATCGGCGCGCCCGCCAGGGCATAGAGCGCGCAGAAAACCAAGGCGAAGGCCGCCGCCCAGATGGTGGAGGCCTTGACCGCCCCCCGGAAGGCTGCCCGGTTGCGCGCGCCCAGCGCATTGCCCGCCAGCACCTCGACCGCATGCGCGAATCCATCGAGCGCATAGGCGGTGAAGGTCTGGAGCTGCAAGAGGATGGCGTTGGCCGCCAGTTGCAGCTCGCCAAGCTGAGCCGAGCGCGCGGTGAAGACGAAGAAGGCGGTCTCCAGGCAGAGCGTCCGGATGAAGATGTCGAGATTGACCCGGAAGAGCGCCAGCAGCCGCGTGCGCTCCAGAACCCGGTTCCAGTCCCAGACGCCGGGCCGGGCGCGCAGGTTGCGCGCGACGATCCAGAACCCGAAGGCCAGAGCGCTGTACTCGGCGATCAGGGTCGCCAGGGCCACGCCGTCGATGGTCATGCCCAGCCCCAGCACGAAGAGGAGGTTGAGCGCGATGTTGAGCCCGTTGAGCAGCAGTTGCAAAAGCAGCACGGAGCGCGCATCGCCGGAGCCCAGCATCCAGCCCAGGAGCGCATAGGTGATCAGCGTCGCGGGCGCGCCCCAGATGCGGATATCGAAGTAGACCATCGCCAGGTTTTCCACCTGGTCGCTGGCGTCCATCAGCGTGAAGGCGAGCGGGCGGATCAGGATCTGGAGCGCGATCAGCAGCAGGCCGATGACGAGGCCCAGCAGGACCGGGCGGGCCAGCGTGGCGCGCAGCTCCTCTGCGTCTTCCGCGCCGAAGGCCTGGGCGGTGAAGCCGGTCGTGCCCATGCGCAGAAAGCCGAAACCCCAGTAGAGGAAGGAGAAGATCATGGCGCCCACGGCGACCGCGCCGATGTAGGCGGGATCGGGCAGGTGGCCCATGACGGCGGTATCGACCGCGCCCAGGAGCGGCACCGAGGCATTGGACAGGATGATCGGCAGCGCCAGGCCGAGGACGCGCCGGTTCCAGATCTTGGCGTCCGTCACTCTTTTGAGGGCGGTGTTTCGGGCGGGTCGTCGAAGATCGACCAGCCAATGCGCCGCCCGGTTTCAGGCAGCTCGTCCCGCGCGACGTTCCTCACCATGTAGGTCTTGGCGATGAAGTTCGCCGTGATGGCCGCCGTCAGGAACAGGAACAGGGTGATCAGCAGTTCGTGGAAGGAGAAGTGGCCCTTCACCAGAGAGAAGTAGAGCATCGAGGCGATCAGCACCCCGCCGATCCCCAGCGTCGTCGCTTTGGTCGGTGCGTGCAGCCGCTGCATCGTGTCCTTCAGCTTGATCATCCCGAAGGATCCGACCAGGCCGAAGATGCCCGCGATCACGAGGAAGAAGGAAACCAGGATCTCCACGATCAGTTCCATGCCGCCCCCCTCACTCGATGATGTCGCCGCGCAGAACGAAGCGGCAGTAGGCGACGGTGGAGACGAAACCGACCATGGCGATCAGCATCGCCGCCTCGTAGTAGATGGCGGTGCCACCATAGATCCCGTAGAGGATCAGGAGCGCGATCACGTTGATCACCATGGTGTCCAGGGCGAGGATCCGGTCGGCCAGGTCCGGCCCGCGCATGATGCGCCAGAGGTTCAGAAGTAAGCCGATGCCGAAGCACCCCATGGCGAAAGCGAGTGTGGCGTGGATCATTCGAAGATCTCCTTCAGTCGCCCCTCGTAGCGTTGCTTGATCTGGTCGCGAACCCCGTCGGGATCGTCGGTGTGCAGGCAGTGCACCAGGATGCAGCCGGCATCGGCGCTGAGAATGGCCGAAACCGTTCCGGGCGTCATGGTGATCGTGCCCGCTAGGACCGTGATCGCTTCGGGCGCACGCAGTTCAAGCGGCACCGAGATCCAGCGCGAATGGATCTTATCGTTCGGTTTGAACAGGATGATCATCGCCACCTGCACGTTGGCGACGATGATGTCCCACAGCACGATCAGGATGTATTCGGCCGCGACCAGCGGCTTCTTCAGCTTGGGCCGGTCGGGCCAATAGGGCGCCGTCAGGATCGGCACCACCAGGCCCAACGCCGCGCCCAGCAGGAGGTTGCCCAGCGACACCGTGTTGACGAGGCCAAGCCATACCAGCGTGAGCGTGAGGCTGAGCAGCGGGTGAGGGAGAAAACGCTGGAGCATCGGTCAGTTCCCTCCGCTCTGGCCGAGCACGGCCTCGATATAGCTCGAGCGGTCGTAGAGCTGCAGCGAGGTCGCCTCCAGGAAATCGACAACCGGTCCGGCGAAGACCGCGAGCGATGCGAGGATCGCGAGCGTCGCGAAGGTCGGGACAAGCTGGGCCACTCCGGCGCGCGCCGGGGCCTCCGGCTCCGCTCTTCCCTCTGGCTCTTGCACCGCGGGCGGCGCGCCGGCTTCGGGCGCGGTGGATTTCCAGAACAGGATGCTGCCGGCGCGCGCGAAGCCGACGATGGTGAGCAGCGAGCCGATCAGGACGCTCGACCAGGCCCAGACGATGGTTCCCGGATCGCGCAGAGTGTCGAGCACGAAGAGCTTGCCCAGGAAGCCGCTGAGCGGCGGCATCCCGGCCATGCCGATCGCCGCCGCGAAGAACAGCGCGGCGAAGAGACCGTTCTGCACCGTGGCCGGAAGCAGCGAGAGCGCCTCGCTGCCTCGCCGCGCCAACACCAGGTCGGCGAGCAGGAACAGCGCGGCGGCGGCGAAGGTCGAGTGCAGCAGATAGTAGAGGCCCGCCGTGGTCGCTTCCGGCGTGAAGGCCGCCACGGCGACCAGCAGCGTGCCCATCGATCCCACCACGGAGAAGGAGATCAGCGGCAGCAGCCGTTTTGCCCCCAGGACGCCCACGGCGCCGATGGCGATGGTCACGATCGCGGCGGGGAACAGCCAGGCCGCGCTCTGTCCGTCGGTCGCTTCGATCCCCGGCCCAAAGGCGCTGCCATGGACGCGGATGATGGCGTAGGCGCCGACCTTGGTCATGATGGCGAAAAGGGCGGCGACCGGGGCGGGCGCGTTGGCGTAGGTGCCCGGCAACCAGAACTGGACGGGGAAGAGCGCCGCCTTCACGGCGAAGACGATCATCAGCAGCATGGCGGCGACCCGGACCAGGGCCGCGTCTTCGACCGCGATCTCCTGCATGCGCAGGGTGAGATCGGCGAGGTTGAGGGTGCCGGTCGTGGCGTAAAGGACGCCGAGCGCGAACAGGAAGAGGGTCGAGCCCGCTAGGTTGATCACGATGTACTGCAGCCCGGCGCCGAGACGCTGCTGCCCGCCGCCGTGGATCATCAACCCGTAGGAGGCGATCAGCAGCACCTCGAAGAAGACGAAGAGGTTGAAGACGTCCCCGGTCAGAAAGGCGCCCGCCACGCCCATCAACTGGAACTGGAAGAGGGCGTGGAAGTGCCGTCCGCGCGAGTCCCAGCCGGTCGCGGCCGCATGCCAGAGCACGATCAGCGCGAGCACCGAGGTGAGGAGCACCATCAGCGCCGACAGCCGGTCCAGGACCAGCACGATGCCGAAGGGCGGCTGCCAGTCGCCCAGGCGGTATACGAAGGTCTCCCCACCCAGGGTCATGGACAGCAAGTAGGCCGAGATGCCGACGAGGCAGGCCGTGCCCGCGAAGGAGGCGGCGCGCGCCAGCACGATGTCGTGGCGCATGACGAAACCGATCATGGGGGCGAGCAGGGCCGGCAGCAGCACCGGTGCGATGATCCAATGCATTACGACCGCGCCTCCCCATCGCCGGGGTCGGAGGCTTCCTCGTCTATGTTCACTCTGTCGTTGCCCCGCTCGAGGTAGGCCGCCAGCGCCACCAACACCAGGACCGCCGTCATGCCGAAGGAGATCACGATGGCCGTCAGGACCAGGGCCTGGGGCAGCGGGTCGGTATAGGCCGCGCCCTCGTACTTGGAGAGGATCGGCGGCAGGTTGATCGCGAGCCTGCCGGAGGAGAACAGGAAGACGTTCACGGCATAGGACAGCAGCGCCAGCCCCAGAATCACGGGAAAGGCCCTCAGGCGCAGAAGGAGGTAGACCCCGCTTGCGGTCAGCACGCCGACGGAACTTGCGACCAGCAATTCCATATCAGGCCTCTTCCTTCGCGTGGTGGATCCGGTTCTTCGGGTCGTAGTCCATGGGGTCCACGTTGACCGTCTCGCCCGCGTAGCGCGCGATCCGCGACAGGCTGTAGAGCATCAGCATCACCGCGCCCAGGACCGTCAGGAACACGCCCAGGTCGAACAGCGCCGCCGTCGCCAGCTCGAACTCCTCGATGGGCGGGAGGTGCACGTAGCCGAAATCGCTGGTCAGGAAGGGCGTGCCCGCCACCATCGCGCCCGCGCCCGTCAGGCCCGCGATCACGACGCCCCAGCCGATCATGGCGTGGTATTCGATCCGCTTGCGGGCCTGCGTCCAGGCAAAGCCCGACGCCATGTACTGCATCAGCAGCGCGATCGAGATGACCAGGCCCGCGACGAAGCCGCCGCCCGGCTGATTGTGCCCGCGCAGGAAGATGTAGATGCCCACCATCACCGCGATCGGCATCATGACCCGTGTCGCGATAACCATCATCAGCGGGTGGCGGTCCGGCGAGCGGTCCTGGGAATAGTCGGTGTTCCGGAGCCGCCGGGCGGCCGGCCCGTTCAAGAGCGTCTCCATCAGGGCGAAGATCAGCAAACCGGCGATCCCCAGCACGATGATCTCGCCGTAGGTGTCGTAGCCACGGAAGTCGACCAGGATCACGTTGACCACATTGGTGCCGCCGCCGCCTTTGTAGGAATTGGCCAGGTGATAGTCGGAGATCGTGCTGATGTCGCGGACCATGAAGGCGTAGGCCAAGGCCCCGATGCCGAGACCGGCGGCCCCGGCGATCCCGGCATCGCGCAGGCGCAGCGCAGTGCTGCTTTCCGCCGGCGTCTCCTTCGGCAGGAAGTGCAGCGCCAGCAGCAGCAGCATGATGGTCACCGTCTCGACCGAGATCTGGGTGAGCGCCAGATCGGGCGCTGAGAGGTAGATGAAGCCCGCGGAGAGCATCAAGCCGATGATCCCGATCAGCACCAGGGCGCGGAAGCGGCGGCGGTGCATCACCACCAGCGAGAGCGAGGCCACCATCAGCAGGATCCAGCCCGCCAGGACGACCGGCGGGACGGGCAGGAGATCGCGCGTCGGCTCGGTCATGCCGCCGCCTGACCAGGCCGCGTAGCCCAGGAACACGCTGGCCAGGACGAAGATCGCGAGATAGCGGCTGATGGCGCCGTTGTGCGTTGCCTCGCTCACCCAGCGCGCCGCGCCGACGCAACCGGCGATCAGGCGGTCGAAGATGACCTTGGCCTCGGGGCGCGGCAGGGCGTTCCAGACGCCGTCGAGCGGACGGTGCAGGCTCAGCAGGCCGAGGCCGCCGAGCACCGCTGCGATCGACATGAAGAGCGCCGGCGTGATGCCGTGCCAGATCTTGAGCGAGTAGTAGGGCAGCTCCGGGCTGCCGATCACGGCCCCGCCCGCGACCGCGACCAGCGGGCCGACGATGAGCGCGGGCAGGATACCGATCACCACCACCAGCACGGCCAGCAGACCGGGTGCCGCCCACATGCCGAAGGGCGGATCGTGCGGCTTGTGCGGATAGTCGTCGCGGACCGGGCCCAGGAAGACATGGGCGATGAAGCGGAAGGAATAGGCGACCGAGAGCAGCGCGCCCAGCGTGGCCAGCACCGGCACCGCCAGGTGGCTCCCCGCCCAGGCGGTGTGCGCCGCCTCCTCCAGCATCATCTCCTTGGAGAGGAAGCCGTTGAACAGCGGGATTCCGGCCATGGAGAGCGCCGCCACGGTGCCGATCACGAAGGTGACGGGCATCAGGTGCCTCAAGCCGCCCAAGCGCTTGATGTCGCGGGTGTGCGTCTCGTGGTCGACGATGCCGGCGACCATGAAGAGCGAGGCCTTGAAGGTCAGGTGGTTGATGATGTGGAACACCGCCACGACCGCCGCCAGAGGGCTGCCGAAGCCCAGCAGCATGGTCAGCAGGCCCAGGTGACTGACCGTGGAGAAGGCCAGCAACGCCTTCAGGTCGTCCTTGAACAGCGCGATCAAGGCGCCCAGCACCATCGTGATCAGCCCCGTGGTGGCGACGATGTAGAACCAGGCGTCGGTCCCGGAAAGCACGGGCCACATCCGGGCCATCAGGAAGACGCCGGCCTTCACCATGGTGGCCGAGTGCAGGTAGGCCGAAACCGGGGTCGGCGCCGCCATGGCGTGCGGCAGCCAGAAATGGAACGGGAACTGCGCGGACTTCGTAAAGGCGCCCAAGAGGATCAGGATCAGCGCTGGCAAGTACCACTCGGAGGCGCGGATCTGCTCCCCCGCGGTCAGGATGTCGGTCAGGTTGTAGCTGCCCACGATGTCGCCCAGGATCAGCATGCCGCCGATCATCGCGAGCCCGCCCGCGCCGGTCACCGCCAGCGCCATGCGCGCGCCCTGCCGTCCCTCCGGCAGGTGCTTCCAGTAGCCGATCAACAGGAAGGAGGAGAGGCTCGTCAGCTCCCAGAAGATCAGCAGCAACAGGATGTTGTCGGAGACGACGATACCCAGCATCGCGCCCTGGAACAGAAGCAGATAGGTGTAGAACTGCCCCATCGGGTCGTCGCCCGACAGGTAGTAGCGCGCATAGAGGGTGATCAGCAGGCCGACGCCCAGGATCATCCCCGCGAACAGCAGACCCAGTCCGTCCAGGAAGAAAGTGGCCGACAAGCCCAGTTGCGGCAGCCAGGCGAGCTCCGCCTGGATCACCTTGCCCTGCATCACCTCGGGCGCCAGAACGCACAGCATCACCAGCGCCAGGGCCGTGGGCGCCGCCGTGAACCAGGCGCAGGCCGTCCGCCCCGCGCGGATCATGAGCCCCGGCACCAGCGCGCCCAGGAACGGCAGCGCTGCGATGATCAGAAGGAGGTTGCTCTCAACGGCCATTGCTACCTAGTCCGCCAGATCCTGGACAGCGAGAGCGGGCACGCGACGGTCCCGCGCGAACACCTCTCTCTTGAAAACTGATAGGTGAATTGGCTCCAAAGCTCCCCCCGGTCCAGTACCTGCACCCCGGTTCTCCCCCTGATCCGGCGCCCTTTTCAAGGATGGCGGACCCGACCCCCGGAACAAGTCCCGGACATCAAAATGGTTCGGAAACTTATTTGGTTCTCGCCGCTGGCTCAAGCGCCAAGCGTCCCGCCGAAGCGCGAGAAGTCTATCGGCTTGCTGCGGTCGAGGGTCTGGTGAGTCTCCGGCATGGGATATTTCAGGCCGCTTGCGCAGTTGTAGAGCACGGCCTTGTCGCTGGGCTTTATGAGCCCCTCGGCCAGCGCCCTTTCATAGGCGGCCAGGGTGGCGGCGCCCTCGGGGCAGAGCAGCAGGCCCTCCTCGCGCGCGCAGCGGTCGCGGGCCTCCATGATCGCCGCGTCGTCGAGCGCCATGGCGAAGCCGTTCGATTCCCGCACCGCCCGCAGAATCAGGAAGTCCCCGACCGCCACCGGCACGCGGATGCCGGCTGCCACCGTGTGGGCGTTCTCCCAGAGAGGGGCGTGCTCTTCGCCGTCCTCCCAGGCCTTGACGATGGGCGCGCAGCCGCTGGCCTGCACCGCCACCATCTTCGGGCGCTTGGAGCCGATCCAGCCCATGTCGGCCAGTTCCTGGAAGGCCTTCCACATGCCGATCAGGCCGGTGCCGCCGCCGGTCGGGTAGAAGATCACGTCGGGCAGACGCCAGCCCAGTTGCTCGGCCAGTTCCAGCCCCATGGTCTTCTTGCCTTCGATCCGGTAGGGCTCCTTCAGGGTCGAGAGGTCGAACCAGCCGGCCTTCTCCTTGCCTTCCCCGACGATCTTGCCGCAGTCGTTGATCAGGCCGTTGACCTTGTAGACGTCCGCGCCCTGCAGCGCGATCTCGCGCAGGTTGATCTCCGGCGTGTCCTCCGGCGCCAGCACGGTCGCCTTGATGCCCGCCTTGGCCGCATAGGCCGCCATGGCCGCGCCCGCGTTGCCGTTGGTCGGCATGGCGAGGTGCTTGATGCCCAGCTCCTTGGCCATGGAGACCGCCAGCGCCAGGCCACGCGCCTTGAAGGACCCGGTCGGAAGGCGCCCCTCGTCCTTGACCAGCAGCTTGCCGTTCGACGGGCCGAGACGGTCGAGCGGGATGAGCGGCGTCATGACCTCGCCGAGCGATAGGCAGTTCTTGGTCTCGCGCACCGGCAGGAACTCCCGGTAGCGCCAGAATCCCATGCCCTTGCGCTCCTTCAGGGCGCGCTTGGAGATGGCCGCGGCCAGCGCCGGCAGGTCGTAGCGCACCAGAAGCGGCCGTCCGGCCTTGGAGAGACCCTGGACCTGATCGGCCTCATAGGTCTCTCCCGTCAGGGAGCATTCCAGATGGGTGACGAAGGTCTCGACGTTCAGATCCATGGGCCCGCGGCTCCCTCGGGGTCGGTTATCGGCGATCAGCCCCAGAGGGCGGCTTCGGGCGGCGCCATGACGCTGCCGGAAAAGGCGATCGCCGGCTGATTGTCCTCGGCGATCCAGAGCGGCCCGTCCAGGTCGGTGTAGTCCGCGCCCTGAGCCAGCAGCATGGCGGGGGCCATGGCGAGCGAGGTCGCCATCATGCAGCCGATCATGATGCCGTAACCCTCGGCCAGCGCCGCCTCCTTCAGGGCCAACGCCTCGGTCAGGCCGCCGGCCTTGTCGAGCTTGATGTTGGCGATGTCGTACTTGCCCTTCAGCTTGGGCAGGCTGGCCCGGTCGTGACAGGACTCGTCCGCGCAGAGCGGCACGGGCCGGTCTTCGCCCAGAAGCGCATCGTCCATATCGGCGTGCAGGGGCTGCTCGATGAGGGCGACGCCCAGCTCTGCCAGCTTCGGCGCCAGATCCCTGTACTGTAGCAGGCTCCAGCCCTCGTTGGCGTCCACGATAACCGTGGAGTCCGGGGCGTTCGCACGTACGGCACGTACACGGTCCAGGTCTTCCGGCCCCGCCAGCTTCAGCTTCAGGAGCGGGCGCTGGGCGTTGGCCTTGGCGGCCTCGCCCATCTTCTCCGGCGTGTCGAGGGAAAGGGTGTAGGCGCTGACCACGCCCTCCGGCGCGGGGATGCCCGCAAGCTCCCAGGCCCGCTTGCCGCTGCGCTTGGCCTCGAGGTCCCAGAGCGCGCAATCCAGGCCGTTCCGGGCCGCTCCGGCGGGCAGTAACTCCTGCAGGGCCTCCCGGTCGAGCCCGGCGGACAGCGAGCCGCGCAGCGACTCGATCTCCGCCATGACGCTCTCGAAGCTCTCGCCGTAGCGCTTGTAGGGAACGCATTCGCCGCGCCCCTGGAAGCTGCCGTCATCGAGCCGGACCATTAGGACTTCCTGCTCCGTACGCGAGCCGCGCGAGATGGTGAAGACCCCGCGCATGGGCCAGGACTGACGCTCCAGTTTCAGGTTGACGGCGGGCATGATCCGCCGCTCAGCCGAGGTTCGCGGCAATGCGCGCGACGCCGTCGCGCACCGGGTCGACGCTGGGCAGGCCGTACTGCGCCTCAAGCTCGGCGAGGTAGCCCTTGGCCTCTTCCGCCTCCAGCCCCGAAGTGTTGACGCAGATGCCGACGAAGCGGCAGTCCGGGTTCACCATGCGGGCCATGGTTAGGTTGACCTCCATGCACTCGCCCAGGTCGGGCAGCTTGTAGTCCGGCAGGCCGCGCATGTGGGCGCGCGTCGGCTCGTGGCAGAGGATCAGCGCATCAGGCTGGGAGCCGTGGATCAGGCCCAGCGACACGCCGGCGAAGGAGGCGTGGAAGAGAGAGCCCTGCCCCTCGACCACGTCCCAGTGGTCCTCGTCGTTCGCGGGACAGAGCCACTCGACGCAGCCGGAGATGAAGTCGGCCACCACGGCATCCACGGAGACCCCATCGCCGGCGATGAAGATGCCGGTCTGGCCGGTGGCGCGGAAGCTGGCCTTCATGCCTTGCGCCTTCATCTCCTTTTCCATGGCGAGGGCTGTGTACATCTTGCCGACCGAGCAGTCGGTGCCGACCGCCAGCAGGCGCTTGCCGGGCCGCTTGGTTCCGGCGGCCACGTCGAA
This sequence comes from Limibacillus sp., assembly GCA_037379885.1. NCBI lineage: Bacteria > Pseudomonadati > Pseudomonadota > Alphaproteobacteria > Rhodospirillales > Rhodovibrionaceae > Limibacillus > Limibacillus sp. The sequence continues at coordinate 48,393 of JARRJC010000021.1, read as the reverse complement.
GCTGCGGGTCGGGTGACGCACGTCGAAGAGCTTGCGGCCGTTGCGCTTGGCTGCCTCGGCGATCTCGGGCACGTCGGCGACCTTGTTGTGGAGCCCGGCGGCCACGTCCATGCCGAGGTCGAGCGCCTTGACCAGCTGCTCCACCCAGGTCTTGCCGATCACGCCGCCCCGGTTGGCGACACCCACCACGACGGTCTTGATGCCGGCCTCGGCGGCCTCTTCGATGGTCATGTCGGGCAGTTTCAGGTCGGCCTTGCAGCCTTCCAGCCGGAACTGGCCCTTGCACCACTCGGGACGCCAGTGCGCGACGCCGCCTGCCACCTTCGCGGCCAATTGGTCGGGGGCATCGCCCAGGAACATGAGATAGGGGTGTTCGATCGCCATGACGTCAAAAAATCCTTCCGCTTTTGGAAAGCCTGTCAGAGGGAGCTATCTGTAGCTCCAGATGTTGCAAAGTCGCTGGAAGGGCGGCTTTATAGCGCCTATCAAGCGACGGGACGCGAGATTTAGCAGGGAGCAACCGGACTTGTCCACTTTCACCACTCGGCCCGAGATCAAGGGCACCTTCGGCGTCGTCGGCAGCACCCACTGGCTGGCGAGCGCCGCCGGCATGGGGATCCTGGAAAAGGGCGGGAACGCCTTCGATGCGGCGGTCGCCATGGGCTTTGCGCTGCAGGTGGTGGAGCCGCACCTGAACGGCCCCGGCGGCGAGGTGCCGATCATCTTCCATTCGGCCAAGACCGGAAAGGGCGAGGTTCTCTGCGGCCAGGGCACGGCCCCGGCGGGCGCCACCATCGAGCATTACCGGCGCGAGGGGCTGGACCTGGTCCCCGGCACGGGCCTTTTGGCGACCGTGATCCCCGGCGCCTTCGACGCCTGGATGCAGTTGTTGCGCGACCACGGCACCATGAAGCCGGCGGAGGTCCTGAGCTACGCCATCGGCTACGCCGAGAAGGGCTATGCGCTGGTGCCGCTGATCTGCGCGACCATCGAACGGGTCGAGGATCTCTTCCTGACCGAATGGGAGGGCTCGCGCGCCCTTTACATGGCCGACGGAAAGGTGCCGGAGCCCGGCACGCTGTTCCGCAACCGCCAGCTCGCCGAAACCTATAAGCGCATCGTCGCCGAGGCCGAGGCCGCGGGCGGCGACCGCGAAGCGCAGATCGAGGCGGCCCGCCGCACCTGGTCCCAGGGCTTCATCGCCGAGGCGATCGACCGCTTCGCCTCCTCCACGCCGACCATGGATTCCTCCGGCGAGCGTCATCTGGGCGTCATCACCGGCCAGGACATGGCGGACTGGCAGGCGCACTACGAAGAGCCAACCTCGGTCGACTACCACGGTTATCGCTTCTGCAAGGGCGGCTTCTGGAGCCAGGGGCCGGTGTTCCTGCAACAGATGCGACTGCTGGAAGGCTTCGACCTCGCCTCGCTCGACCCAAAGGGCCCGGAGTTCGTGCACCTCATCACCGAGGCCTGCAAGCTCGCCATGGCCGACCGGGAGGGCTACTACGGCGACCCGAAGTTCGTCGACGTGCCCGAAGCGACGCTGCTTTCGCGGGCCTATGCCGAAGAGCGCCGCAAGCTGATCGGCGATACCGCCTCGCTGGAGATCATTCCCGGCAGCATCGAGGGCTACGAGCCCAGGGTGATCTACGGCCTGGACGAAGACGACGACGATTTCGACGCCACCGGCGCGGGCGAGCCCACGGTGCAGACCGATGGCCAGACCAAGGGCGACACCTGCCACATCGACGTGATCGACCGTTGGGGCAACATGGTCTCCGCCACGCCCTCCGGCGGCTGGCTGCAGTCCTCTCCGGTGATCCCGGAGCTGGGCTTCTGCCTCAACAGCCGCGCGCAGATGTTCTGGCTGGAGGAGGACGTGCCCGCCGCGCTGGCCCCCGGCAAGCGCCCGCGCACCACGCTGTCCGTCAATCTGGTCTACCGGGAGGAAGAGCCCTACATGGTCTTCGGCACGCCCGGCGGCGACCGTCAGGATCAGTGGACGGTCGGCTTCCTGCTGCGCCACCTCCATCACGGCATGAACCTTCAGGAATCCATCGACTGCCCCATGTGGCAGACCGACCACTTCCCCTCTTCCTTCTGGCCCCGGAACGCCGATCTGGGCTCGCTGACGCTCGAAGACCGCTTTCCCAAGGCGACGGTCGAGGGCCTGAAGGAGCGGGGTCATAAGGTGACGCTGGTCGACGGTTGGTCCCTGGGGCGCATCTCGGCGGCCACCAAGGAAGGCGATCTGCTGAAGGCAGCGGCCAATCCCCGGTTCAACCAAGGCTACGCCATCGGGCGCTGAGCCTCTTCGGCTCGCGGGCGATGTCCTTAAAATGTCCTATTAAAAATGGTTAAAGAAGCGTTAATATAATTGGACGTTTTCTCATGGCTGCTTAGGATTTCGCCATGATTGAGGTTAAGTCACGAGACCAGGAAGCACAGCCTCTGACCCGCGCGCTCGAGCATATCGACGGTGCGGGGCTGGCCGATTCCGTCTTGAAGGGCATGATCCGGCGGGGGGCCCGCCGTCAAGAGGTGGTCGCCCGGCTGCGCCGTCTGGCCGACGCTCTGCACGGTCTGGCCAATGAGTTCGAAAGCAGCTCCTCGGGTGAGGAGTATTTCGAAAGCCGACGCCGCCAGATACTGGCGCGCATGACCCGCTTCGGCGGCGGACTTTACTAGACCGGACTCTTCGATAACCCTTGGGCGCTATTGCTGGCGTCGGCGTCCCGCTGGGCCGCCGCGCCGTTTGGCTTGGATGCGCCGTCCTTCCGCCGCTTCCTTCAAGAGCGCAATGAGTCTGGCGTGTTGGTCGTTGGCGGCCTTCATCTCCGCAACCGCGTAGTCCTCGATCAAGCGCTTCGCGGCGGCGGCTACGTCCGCGTCGACGCCCAGCCTCAGGGTCCAGGCGAGAAACACGTCCTCGGCCGGGCCGGGGAACTCCTCGCCCATTTCCAGGGACATCTTGATGATCCCTTGCGGGTCTTCCGGGCTGTCGAAGCTGCTTTGGTATCGAATGATCATCGGGCGGCGGCTTTCCTGCGGCGCAAGACGGTGAAGCGGTAGGGCAGCCAAAAGAGACAGCCGCCCGTCTCCGGACGCTCGTCCACAACAGCGTCGAAATCTCGCCTGATGGCGTCCTCCGCCGCTTCCAGAGCGTCGCGCCGGGCGGGATCGATGCGCAGCAGCTCCGCCAGCAGGCTGTCCACGCCGGCGACCTTCCAGGCGCCCAGATACTCGCCGCGCGCCAGCAGTTCCCAGTCCGGCAGGGCGGCGGCGCGCTGCAACGCCTCCTCCGCCTTGGCGCGCACGAAGGTCTCGTCATCGACCGGCGCCAGCAGGTCGTGCAAAGCGCCCTCGGCGATGGGCTCCAGCACGTAGAGCGGCGCGCCCGGCTTCAGGACCCGTGCGGCCTCCGCCAGTCCGGCGTCCATGAGATCCAGCGGCAGGTGATGCAACGCATTGAAGAAGATTGCACCGTCCAGGCTGCCGCTTTCCAGCGGCAGGCTCTGAGCGCCCGCCTGAAGGTAGCGCTCACTGCCCACTGGCCCCGCCGCCTCGGCCTTCTCAAGCTGTGCGCCGTTCGGGTCGATGCCGATAACCCTGGCGCCGCGCTTGGTGAGCGAGCGCACGAGCGAGCCCTCGCCGCAGCCGATGTCGGCCAAGAGGTGCCCCTCGATGGGAACGAAAGCGGCGAGCCGCTCCATGTGGCGTGCCTTCGGTCGCCCGGTCATGGCGCTAGAGGCTTGCATAGGCATCGGCAAAGCGCTCGGCCAGCAGCGCGCGTTCGGCCTGCGTGCCGACGCTGACCCGTACGTGGCGGCCCAGGCGCGGCACGCCGGGACGGCGCACGAAGACGCCGGCCTCGTGCAGCAGCCGCACCATGGTCTGGGAGCGGTCCTCGCTGCCGACGTCGATCGCCACGAAGTTGGTGTGGCTGGGGATGAAGGGGAGGGAGAGGCTCGCCGCCAGGGCCTCGTAGTCCTTGCGCGCGGCCGCCACCTCCGCGATCACGCCGGAGACGAAGCCTTCGTCGCCGAGCGAGGCCGCCGCCGCGAGCTGGGAGAGCCGCCCCACGCCGAAATGCATGCGGATCTTGTCCAGCGCCGCGCCGACCTCTGCGGTCGCGAGGGCATAGCCGATGCGCAAGCCCGCCAGGCCGTGCGCCTTGGAGAAGGTGCGAAGCCGGATCAGGCGCGGGTCTTCCGCCTGAAGCGGCAGCAGCGCCTCCTGCGGCATGAACTCGTAGTAGGCCTCGTCCAGCAGCAGCAGGCAGCCTTCGGGCAAGCGCTCCAGCAGATCGGCGATGGCCTCGCGGCCCAGGAGGGTGCCGGTGGGATTGTCGGGATTCGCGAGGTAGAGCAGCTTTGCCTTTTCCTCCCGCGCGGCGGCCAAGAGCCCGTCCAGGTCGTTGTGGAAGTCCTCCCGGTAGGGCACCTCGATCAGCCGCCCGCCGTAGCCCCGGACGTGGTAGTTGAAGGTGGGATAGCCGCCGAGCGAGGTCACGATGGCGTCGCCCGGATCGACATAGGCGCGGACCAGGAGCCCCAGCAGGCCGTCGATGCCCTCTCCCACCACGATGTTGGCGGGCTCGCAGCCGAGGGCGGCGCAGAGCGCCTGCTTCAGCTCGAAGTGCTCGGCATCGCAGTACCAGCTTGCGCGGGCGGCCTCTTGCTGAAGGACCGCAACGGCGTCCGGCGAGACGCCGAAGTTGCTCTCGTTCGCGCCGAGCCGCAGCTCATAGGGGCGCCCCAACTGCCTTTGCAGCGTCTCGGGTCCGACGAAGGGGGTCGAGGCAGGCAGCCCGGCTAGGATGCTGGCGTAGGCGGCGGTCATGGTGCTGTTGCCTCCTTCCGGGGCTTTGCTTTTCCTCCCGGCACCCTTGCCGGGTGCGCGTCTTCTCGTCTAGACCAGAGAGCAGCTCAGGCCAAGGGAGGAGTGGAGTATGACGCAGGAGAGCTTTCAGGACATCCGCGATGCCGTGCGTCAGCTTTGCGAGGAGTATCCCGCGGACTACTGGCGCAAGCTCGATCGGGAGAAGGCCTACCCCAGCGCCTTCGTGAACGCGCTGACCGAGGCGGGTTATCTCGCCTGCCTGATCCCCGAGGAGTACGGCGGCTCCGGCCTGCCGCTGGCCGCGGGCACCGCGATCCTGGAGGAGATCCAGGCGAGCGGCGCCAACGCGGCGGCCTGCCATGCCCAGATGTACACCATGGGCACGGTGCTGAAGCACGGCTCGGACGCGCAGAAGAAGACCTGGCTGCCCAAGATCGCCAGCGGCGAGTTGCGGCTCCAGGCCTTCGGCGTCACCGAGCCGACCTCGGGCACGGATACGCTTTCCCTGCGGACCACGGCGGTCCGGAAGGGCGAGCGCTATGTGGTGAACGGGCAGAAGGTCTGGACCAGCCGCGCCGAGCACAGCGACCTTATGCTTTTGCTGGCGCGCACCACGCCCAAGGAGGAGGTGGAAAGGAAAGGCGAGGGGCTCTCCGTCTTCCTGGTCGACCTGCGCGAGGTTCTGGGCAAGGGCGTCGAGATCCGGCCCCTGCGCGCCATGATCAACCACTCCTCCACCGAGGTCTTCTTCGACGATCTGGAGATCCCGGCCGAGAACCTGATCGGCGAGGAGGGCAAGGGCTTCCGCTACATCCTGGACGGCATGAACGCCGAGCGCATCCTGATCGCCTCGGAATGTATCGGCGATGCCCGCTGGTTCATCGAGAAAGCCAGCGCCTATGCCGGAGAGCGCCGGGTTTTCAACCGCCCGATCGGGCAGAACCAGGGCGTCCAGTTTCCCATCGCCCGCGCCTTCGCCCAGAAGGAGGCCGCCGCCCTGATGGTGCAGCGCGCCGCCGCGCTCTTCGACGGCGGTGAGAAGTGCGGGCCCGAGGCCAACATGGCCAAGCTGCTGGCCTCCGAGGCCTCCTGGGCGGCGGCGGAGGCCTGCCTGCAGACCCACGGCGGATTCGGTTTCGCCGAGGAGTACGACGTGGAGCGCAAGTGGCGCGAGACGCGGCTCTATCAGATCGCGCCGATTTCAACCAATATGATCCTCTCCTATCTGGCCGAGCATGTGCTGGGCCTGCCGCGCAGCTACTGACCGGAGCCGCAGACGCCCATGAGCAGCCCCGCCCTCACCGACTGGATCGGCAGGCAGGAGGTGGTGGACGACCGCCTGGACCTGACCCGCGCCCGGGCCATGCAGGCGACCCTGGACCTGAGCGAGCGGCCGCTGGAGCTGGGCGACACCCTGCCGCCGCTCTGGCATTGGCTCTACTTTTGGCAGATCGCGCCGCTTTCCGGTCTGGGTCCCGACGGTCACCCGGCACGCGGCGGCTTCCTACCGCCGGTGCCCTTGCAGCGCCGCATGTGGGCCGGGGGGCGACTGGAGTTTCCGGGCCGCCTGCCGCTCGGCCAGCGCGCGACCCGCCGCTCGACCATCAAGGACGTGCAGGAAAAGGAAGGCAAGAGCGGCAGGCTGGTCTTCGTCACCGTCCGTCACGAGTTGGCCGCCAGCGGCGATCCCGCGGTGATAGAGGAGCAGGACATCGTCTACCGCGACGCACCGGAAGGCCCCTTCGCGCCGCCGCCCGGCAAGGCCTGCGAGCTGGAGGCCGACTGGCGCGCCGAGGTCGAGGCGACGCCGACGCAGCTGTTCCGCTATTCGGCCCTGACCTTCAACGGCCATCGCATCCACTACGACCCCGACTACGCGCGGGAGGTCGAAGGCTACCCCGGCCTGATCGTGCACGGACCGCTCCTGGCGACCCTGCTGCTGGGGCGCTACCTGAAGGAGCGCCGCGGGCGCGCGCTGACGCGCTACAGCTTCCGGGCCTTGCGGCCCATCTTCGACATCGCGCCCTTCAAGGTCTGCGGGCGCGCCGATGGGCAGCTCTGGATCGAAGACCCCGAAGGCATGATGGCCATGCGGGCCGAGGCCGGTTAGAAATCTGTCACAGGAAAAACACGGCGGTCCCGGCTTGAAGCCTCTGGCCGCCGACCCCTAGTTCTTGAAGGCTTCGCCGTCCAATGGCCCGACGGGCCCGGTCTTACCCGCCAACAAAAGGAGCGCGGTCTCTTGCGCCATGCGATGAAACCTTTTGCGTCCCTGGGCTTTCTCTGCGCCGTCTTCCTCTGCGCCGTCCCTCTGGCCGCCAGGATGGCGCTGGCGGAGGATGAGATGCCGACCCCCGACGACCGCTGGGCTGTTTCCGGCGTCCTGGAGAACGATCTCTTCGCCGGGACCGACCGCCACTACACCAATGGCGTGCTGGCCAGCGCCCTCTCGCCGCAGGACGAGACCCTGGGGCTCCCCGCCGACTGGTGGAACGTCCTTCCCGGTCACCGGGGCGGGGCGAGCAAGGCGCGGATCGGCTTTCACCTCGGCCAGTCCATGTTCACGCCCGAGGACATCGGCGTTTCGGCGCCGCAGCCCGACGACCGTCCCTATGGCGCCTGGCTTCATGGCGGGGTCTCGATGGTCTCGGAGAGCGCCCACGAGTTGCGCGCGCTGACCCTCGATCTTGGCGTGGTCGGGCCGGCGGCCTTTGGGGAGGAGGCGCAGTCCTTCGTCCACGACGTGATCGGGTCGGACGAACCCCAGGGCTGGGACAACCAGATCCGCAACGAGCCGACCATCACGCTGGCTTATGACCACAGGTGGCAGAACGTCTTCGAGTTGAGGCCGGAGAACGGCATCGGGGTCGATCTGATGCCGCATGTCTCCGGCGCGCTGGGCAACGCCTACACCTATGCGGGCGCGGGCGCGACGCTGCGCTTCGGCCAGAATTTGCCCGATGATTTCGGGCCCCTGTCGATCCGTCCCGGGTCGATTGGTTCGCCGCTCTACCGGCCTTCGGGCGGCTTTTCCTGGTACCTCTTCGCGGGCGCCGAGGGCCGCGCGGTGGCGCGCAACATCTTCCTGGACGGCAATAGCTTCAAGGACAGCGCCTCGGTCTCCAAGAAACCGCTGGTCGGGGATCTGGTGCTGGGCGCCTCGATGGCCTACGAGCGCGTGCGCCTGACCTACAGCTTCGTGATGCGCTCCAAGGAGTTCGACGGGCAGGACGCGCCCGACAGGTTCGCCTCCCTGACCCTGACCCTGAAGTTCTAGGGGCTTGCGCGGCTGGCCTTCGCGCCCAGATTCTCTATTCTAAGGCGGCCAATCGAAGGCAGCCGAACGAACGCAAGGAGGTTCGATGTCCCTGCCCGCCCTGAAACACCGAGACGCCGCACCGGCGCTGGACGCGCTGCGCCAGCTTCTGGGCGACCGCCTTTCCACGGCTGCGGCGGTGCGCGAGCATCATGGCAAGGACGTTTCCTATCATGAGGGCGCCGCGCCGGATGCCGTGGCCTTCGCCGCCTCCAACGAGGAGGTGGCGGAGATCGTCCGGATCTGCGCCGCTCACAAGGTGCCTGTCGTACCCTTCGGCACCGGCACCTCGCTGGAGGGGCACATCGCCGCCCTGGCGGGCGGCGTCTGCCTCGACCTTTCACAGATGAACCAGATTCTTGAGGTCAATGCCGCCGACCTCGATTGCCGGGTTCAGGCTGGAGTGACCCGCAAGCAGCTCAACGAATACCTGCGCGACCAGGGACTGATGTTTCCGATCGATCCCGGGGCGGACGCCTCGCTGGGCGGCATGACGGCGACCCGCGCCTCCGGCACCAACGCCGTGCGCTACGGCACCATGCGCGAGAACGTGCTGGGCCTGACGGTGGTGACGGCGGACGGCCGGGTGGTGAAGACGGGCGGGCGCGCCCGCAAGTCCTCGGCCGGCTACGACCTGACCCGGCTTTTCGTCGGTTCCGAGGGCACGCTCGGCGTGATCACCGAGGTGCAGTTGCGCCTGCACGGCATCCCCGAGACCATCGCCTCGGCGGTCTGTTCCTTCGAGACCCTGGCAGGCGCGGTCGACAGCGTGATCGCGACCATCCAGATGGGCATTCCGGTGGCCCGCATCGAGCTGCTGGACGAGGTGCAGATGGCGGCCAGCAACCGCTACTCCGACCTCGACTACCCGGAGCAGCCGACGCTGTTCTTCGAGTTTCACGGCTCCGAGGCCTCCGCCAAGGAGCAGGCCGAGAGCGTCGCCGCGATCGCCGAGGAGAACGGCGGCGGAGCCTTCCGCTGGGCGACCCTGGCCGAGGAGCGCAACAAGCTTTGGCAGGCCCGCCATGACGCCTACTACGCCGCGCTGGCCTTGCGCCCGGGCGCGGGCGGCTGGGCGACGGACGTCTGCGTGCCCATCTCCCGGCTCGCCGAGTGCATCGCCGAGACCAGGCGCGACATCGACGAGAGCGGCCTGACCGCCCCCATCGTGGGGCACGTGGGGGACGGCAACTTCCACCTGATCTACCTGCTCGATAAGGACGACCCGGAAGAGATCAAGCGGGCCGAGGCCCATAACGACCGCATGGTGATGCGGGCGCTTGCGCTCGGCGGCACCTGCACCGGCGAACACGGCATCGGCTACGGCAAAATGGAATTCCTGAAGGCCGAGCAGGGCGAGGCCGTGTCCTTGATGCGCAGCGTCAAGCAGGCGCTCGACCCGGACAACATCATGAACCCTGGAAAGATATTCAGCAGCTAAGAGGCTCTTTTAAATCAGCGCTGAAGCAGAAAGGGCCGGCTACGAAAGCCGGCCCTGTTTCATGCTTGCCTTGAATGCCGGTCAGCGGCGGACGGTCTGTGCGCCCGGCTGCGCCCCTGCGTTCTTTTCCGAACGGCGGATGCCGTCGACGGGGTGATAGAAGATGTGACGGCCGATCTGCGGCCCGCGCACCAGCCGGGGACCCCAGTTCGGGTCGACATAATCGGCGTGGTAGCTGAGCGCGCCTTCGGTCGGGTCCTGGCTGTAGCCCCAATAGATCGCGCGGGCGATCGCTTCGGAACGGGACCAGGCCTCCGGATTGGCGGGGTTGTCGCTGACGCCGTCGCACCAGAAGGAGAACTGGCAGCGGTGGAGCGTTTCGGCCCCGCCCTGCTTCATCACGCCGCAAACGGTGTCGGGATAGCGCTCGTCGGCAACGCGGTTCATCACGACGTGGCCGACCGCGACTTTGCCCTCGTCGGGCTCCCCGCGCGCCTCGTGATAGAGCGTCATGGCCAGGCAGTTCAGTTCCTCGGTGGCGATAATGCCTTCCTCGGAGTTGTTCTTGTTGTTGGCGGTCGCGCCCGAAAAGGTGACGCAGATACCCAGGGCCAGGATCGCGGCGGCGAGCGCGATCGGACCGGCCTTGGCCGAATGAGTCAGGGCGAAGAATGGCGATGTCGTCATCTGTCGCAGTCCTACGTAAGGGGTCGTGGAATCATCTTCAAAAAAACGCCCACCTCTCGGATCATGGGAGAGGAGGACGTCCGTTAACTGATCTTTAATCTAATCACGCCGGCCAAATGGTCAAGCCGATGGGGCGCGATGCATGCCAGTCATGCGCAAGGATAGAGACAAAGAATTGGAGCAGAAATAAGACAGAGTGGGCCGCGGAAATGCCACATTTTATACTTTGTACTGCCGTTCGCAGGCATTACTCAGAGTGTAGTTCCTAAGTATTGGTATTGTGACATATCGGCCACAGACAGCTCCGTGCAGACCAGAGCTTAACGAAAGGTTAAAAATTCCCATGGGATTCCAAGGGATAATCCTGGAAGACGAATATGTCACATTACGCACAATTTTACGTAATTGCCTGATTTTTCAGATGACTTTTCAAGAAGAGACCTGAGAACTCGCCAGCAATCTATTATGCTGGCAAAAATTCACCTGCGAGCAGAGGCTGACCGCAGACTCGACCAATAGGCGAACAAGGGAATCGCAAGCAAAAAATGAAACGGCTTTTTCTGGGCTTGATCATCCTTCTGCTGCTCATCGTGGCGGCGATCTTCCTGTTGCCCGGGGTCATCGACTGGAATGATCACCGCGATCGGCTGGCGGCCGAGCTTGAGCGCGCGACGGGCCGTTCCGTCTCGATCCAGGGCGATCTCAGCCTCTCCCTCCTGCCCACGACGGCCTTTTCGATCCAAGGCGTGACCCTGGCGAATCTGGAGGGCGGCTCGGACAGCCCCCTTCTGGACCTGGAGAGTTTGCGGGTGCGCTTGCGCCCCCTGGCGCTGTTGCAGGGCAAGGTCGAGGTGGCCCGCGTCGAGTTGCTCCGCCCCAATGTCCTGTTGGAGCGTTTGCCGGATGGGCGCGTGAACTGGTCCTTCGCGGCATCCGGTGGAGGCTCCGCTGATGGCGGCGCTGCGAGCGGCGTCCAGGAGCCCGGGGGAGGAGGCTTCATACAGGAGGTCTCGCTGGAGGCGTTGCGCATTCAGGACGGGACGCTGACCTACCGCGACCTCGCGACCGGCAGGGAACAGCGTCTCGAGAAGATCAACGGGGAGCTTTCGGCCCCGAGCTTGAAGGGACCCTTCGACCTCCAGGGCGGTTTCTCCTACCAGGGCCGCGCCCTGGCGGTGGAGGTCAAGAGCGGTCAGATGGGCGGCGAGCGCCTTGCGCTGTCGCTGGACCTCGGTCTGCCGGAGGCCGGTGGCGAGGCTGCGCTTCGCGGGCACCTCGAGGGGTTGGAGAGCGGGGAGATCGGCTTCAGCGGCAGCGTCGCCCTGCAAGCCGGGCGTCTGGCCCGCGTCACCCGTCTTCTGGGCGGTCCCGGCGAGGAGATCGCCGTTCTGGACCAGTCCTTCGAGCTGGAGGGCCGCATCGAGGCCGGTCCGCAAGCCGTGAGCCTGACCAGCGAGCGTGTTCTGTTGGGCGGCCAAAGCGCCGAGATCACGGCGCTGGCCGAGTTCGATGGCGGCGAGCCTTTCTACCGCGCGGAGCTTTTGCTGCCGCGCCTTGACCTGGACGAACTCCTGGCGCAACTGGCGCCGCCGCAGAGCGGGGGGGAGAGCGCCGGAAGCGGGTCCCAGAGCGGCATGCCCCTGCCCGACAGCGATTTCAGCTTGCCGGAGGGCCTGACCGCCGAGCTGCGCCTTTCCGTCGGCGCGCTGCTATACCGGGGCCAAGTGGTCCGCGAGGTTGGGCTCGACAGCCGCCTGTCGGATGGCGCCCTGGAGATTTCCCGCGCCGTGGCGCTTCTGCCCGGCGGCTCCGATCTCGGCGTGACCGGCAGCCTGCGCTCCGAAGCGGGGCAGCCGCGCTTCGACGCACGCATCGAGGGAGCCTCCGATAACCTGAGAGGTCTGCTGGCTTGGCTGGGCGTGGAGCTTGACCGCGTGCCGCGCGACCGCCTGCGGCAGGCCAGCGTCACGGCGGCGCTCTCCGGCACGCCTGCCTCCTTTTCCGTCACGGACCTCGACCTGCGGCTCGACCTTTCCCGGCTGACCGGCGGGATCGCGGTGGTGCCCGGCCCGCGTCCGGGTCTGGGCGTCGGCGTCACGCTCGACCGGCTCGACCTTGACGCCTATTTGCCGGAAGCAGAGGCGGCCCCGACCGGGGGGTCCGGCGCCCCTGAGAGCTCGGGCGAGCCGGGCCCCGGCGGCCTGGCCGCGCTGATGACCAGCATCAACGCCAATATGGACGTCCGGGTCGATAGCCTCACCTATCGCGGCGTCACGGCTGAGCAGGTCTATCTGGACGCCTCGCTTGCCGAGGGCGCCTTGGACCTGCGGCGTCTCGTGGTGGGCGACCTGGCGGAGAGCTATCTGGAACTGTCCGGCGCGCTCAGCGCGGCGACGGGAGCGCCCGAGGCCGATCTCACCCTGCAGGTCACGGCCCCCGACCCGGCGGCGCTGGCCCGCGCGCTGGGGCAGGAGCAGCCGGTTCTGGAGCGTGTCGGGCCCAGTGTCCTGGCAGGTAAGGTCAAGGGAGGGCTCTCCGCGCTCGACCTCGACCTGCAATTGAGTGCGCTTTCGGGGACGCTGGAAGCCGCGGGCTCTCTGCAGCCGCTTGCCGATCCGCTGGCCTTCGACATGACGCTGGCCGCGCGGCACGGGCAACTGGGCGGACTCGCCCGCGCCCTGGACCTGCCGGGGTTCGAGCGGGCGACCCCCGGCGCTCTTGACCTTTCCGGCGCGGTTGCCGGCGACCTTTCGCGCTTCGATCTGGATCTGGCCGCGACGCTGGGCGATGGCCGCTACTCCGCCAAGGGCAGCGTGACGCCGGCGGCGGAGGGGCCGGAGCTGGCGCTCGCTCTGAGCGCGTCCCACCCGGAAGCCCGCGCCTTGCTGCGCAGTTTCGGTGGCGAGGCGGGGCCGGATTTGGGCGCGCTGAACCTCGAAACCGCTTTCAGCGGCCGGCCCCAGCGCTTTGCGCTGAGCGATCTTGCGGCGGCGCTGGGCGACATGACTCTGGCGGGGAGCCTATCCTACGACGGCGAGGGAGCGCGCCCTCGCGTCGAGGCCGATCTCAGCGCGCCCGAGTTGGACCTTGCCGCCCTCGAAGCGCTGTCGGGTAGCCGTCCGCCTCCGGCAGGTGGGGGGCAGAGCGAAGGCGCTGCTTCGGCCCCGAAGGCGGCAGGAGAGGGCGGCGCACGCTGGTCGCGCAAGGCGATCGACTTGAGCGGGTTGCAAGCTCTGGATGGCCGCCTGGACCTTTCGCTCGACCGTCTAAAGGCCGACCGGATCGTGATGAACAAGGTCGAGCTGGCCGCGATCCTGGACGCAGGGCTGCTGACGCTTGAGCGCTTTGAGGGCCGCTATGCCGGCGGAGTGGTGACGGCGGAGGGCGCGCTGGATGCCCGCGCACGGCCCAACGCCAGCCTTTCCTTCGATGCAACGCAGCTTTCCAGCAAGCCGATCCTGCGCCGCTTCTTCGATTTCGACCGGGTGTCCGGCCCGGTGACGCTGAGCGGCACGCTGAACAGCACCGGGCGGAGCGAAGCCGAACTGGTCGAGAATCTGAGCGGCCTCGGCAAGGTCGGCGGCACGCTCACCTTCGAAGTGAAGGAGGAGGAGCGGCTGGGCAACCTCGCGCTCACGATCCTGGGTCAGAAGGTCAAGGAGCTTCAAGGCGTCACGGCCTCGGCGAACAGTTTCTTCAACGCCTTCGCCGGGCGGCCCGCCGAGCTCAGCGGCAGCTACCGCATCGACGCCGGGATCCTCACCTCCAACGATCTGAAGCTGGAGAGCGACCGCGCGCGGCTGGAGGACCGCTTGCGTGTCGATCTGCCGGGTTGGACGCTGGAGACCACCGCCGACCTCTACCGCAACGAGGACGCGCCCGGCCAGCCGCCCTACCTGACGCTTGAGGCCAAGGGACCGCTGGACGAGCCCAACTACCGCGTCGCCGGCCGGGCCTTCACAACGCCGGGCGCCGCCACCTCGGGCAGCGGCCAAAAGGACGGCGGCCAGCAGGACGGCGGCACGGATTCCCAGGAAAGCGGCGCTTCAACCGGTAATCCCCTGATGGATCAATTGCAAAAGGTGGTGCCGGGACTGGTCCCTCAAAGCCAGCAACAGGAAGCGCCGGCGCCTCAGGGACAGCAGGCCGCGCCTTCGCCCGAACCTGAGCCGCAACCCGAGCCGCAACCGGAGCCGGAGGCCTCTCCTGAGCCCGAAGCCGCGCCCCAGGAGACGGAGCAGGCGGCCCCGGTGATCCCGGTGATCCCGGAGCCCAAGCCCGCGCCGCCGCCCCAGCCCAAACGGCAGGAGCCGGACCCGGACGCCTTGATCAAGGGGATCCTGGAGAAACTCACGCAGTAGGCAAGCGCTTCGCCTTGGCCTCCTGCTCGGCCAGCCGGTCTTGAAGGCGCCGCAGCACGGCGACCCTGAGGCAGCTTGAGAGGTTGGTCTGTCGTCCTTCGTCCAGTTGCGAGACCAGGGCGTTGAGGGACAGGTTCTCTTCCGCGGCCCAGGCCTTTAATTCCTCCCAGAAGATATCTTCCAGCGACAGGCTGGTGCGGTGTCCGGCAACGGTGACGGATCGCTTGGTCTGGGAGCTGCCCGGCATGGCGTCAGCTATTCTTGCCAGTGGGGCCGAGCATCGCCTCGGGATCGACCCAGGCGTCGAACTGCTCTTCGGTCAGGAGGCCCAGCGCCACGCCCGCTTCCTTGAGGGTCGTGCCTTCGCTGTGGGCCTTCTTCGCGATCTGGGCGGCCTTGTCGTAGCCGATGTGCGGATTGAGCGCGGTCACCAGCATCAAGGATTGTTCCATCAACTCGGCGATGCGCGCCTCGTTCGCCTCGATCCCAACGACACAGTTGCTGCGGAAGGACTCGCAGGCGTCGCCGATCAGGCGCGCGGACTGGAGCAGGTTGTAGATCAGCACCGGCTTGAAGACGTTCAGCTCGAAATGGCCGTTGGAGCCCGCCACCGTGATGGTGACGTGGTTGCCCATCACCTGCGCTGCGACCTGGGTCAGGGCCTCGCACTGGGTCGGATTGACCTTGCCCGGCATGATGGAGGAGCCGGGTTCGTTGGCGGGCAGCAGCAGCTCGCCCAGGCCCGAGCGCGGGCCGGAGCCCAGGAGCCGGATGTCGTTGGCGATCTTCATCAGCGAGGCCGCCAGGGTGTTGAGCGCGCCAGAGGTCTCGACGATGGCGTCGTGGGCGGCCAGTGCCTCGAACTTGTTGGGGGCCGTGGTGAAGCGCAGGCCCGTGATCTTCGCGACCTCCGCGGCGAAGGCCTCGTCGAAGCCCTCGCGGGCGTTGAGTCCGGTGCCCACCGCCGTCCCGCCCTGCGCCAACTGACCCAGGCGCGGCAGGCAGGCTTCGATGCGCTCGACGCCGTAGCGGACCTGCTGGGCGTAGCCGGAGAACTCCTGTCCGAGGGTCAGCGGCGTTGCGTCCATCATGTGGGTGCGGCCGATCTTCACGACCCCGGCGAAGGCCTCGGCCTTGGCGGCGAGCGCGTCGCCCAGGGCTGAGACCGCCGGCAGTGTGCCGTTGACGATCTGCCGCAGCGCTGCGATGTGCATGGCGGTCGGGAAGGTGTCGTTGGAGGACTGACCCCGGTTGCAGTGATCGTTGGGGTGGACGGGCGACTTGCCGCCCTTCTTTCCGGTCAGGATCTCGTTGGCCCGCCCGGCGATGACCTCGTTGGCGTTCATGTTGGATTGCGTGCCGGAGCCGGTCTGCCAGACGACCAGCGGGAACTCCTCCAGCAGCTTGCCCTCCGCCACCTCCAAGGCAGCCTGCTCGATCGCCCCGGCGATCTCGTCGGGCAGTTCGCCCAGGCGCTTGTTGACCCTCGCGGCGGCCAGCTTCTGGATGCCCAGCGCCTCGATCAAGGCGGGCGGCATGCGCTCTCCGCCGATCTTGAAGTTCTGGAGAGACCGCTGGGTCTGGGCGCCCCAATAGTGGGCCGCCGGGACCTCGATCTCGCCCAGTGAATCGCTTTCTTTCCGGGTCTCCCGGCTCACGCTTCCTCGGTTCATGTCAGGCCCTCGCTCGGCTGGTTGCGGGTCGATCTAGGGCGTCCGAGTCGTGATATGGGGTCTCATAGCCCCCGGAGGAAGGTGTCGATCCGCCCGCTTCAGGTCATGGTTTCCGTCGCGGACCCAAACCACGTCGATTGAGGGAGAAAGCCGATAGCCGGGTACTTCCTCCGCCGTGCCGAAGGGGTCGCGCTCGCCTTGCAGGATGAGGGCGGGGGTCTTGAGGGTTTCCAGGTGCGCCGTGCGCAGCTTCTCCGGCTTGCCCGGCGGATGGAACGGGTAGCCAAGGCAGATCAGGCCCGCGGCGCCCACCTCGTCGGCGACCAGGCTCGCCATGCGCCCGCCCATGGACTTGCCGCCCAGGACCAGCGGGCCGGGGCCCGCCGCCTCTGCCGCCTGCCGGAATGCGGCCTGAAGCTTGTCGGCGGGGTCCGGCGGCCGCTTTCGCCCCTCTTCGCGCCGCTTGACCATGTAAGGGAACTCAAAACGCAGCACGCGCCAGCCCTTTGCGCCGAGCTGCGCTGCGATCTCGGTCATGAAGGGGCTGTCCATGGGCGCGCCCGCGCCGTGCGCCAGAAGGAGCGTGAGCGGGGCCTTTTTTGGGCCGTCTTGCAGAAAAGCTGTCATGGCCGGCGAAGGGCGCTCTGGCCTCTTGGTTATTTCTTGCGGAAGGAGTCCAGGGTCACGACCTTGTCGTTGCCCTTGGCGTCCTTGCTGTCGTCCTCGACGGCCTGCTCGGCTGCGGGTCCCTTGGGCGCCGCTTCCTCGCCGTCGCCGAGACTGTCGTTGCCGGCGCCCAGGTCCTGAAGGGTGCTTTCGCCCTCCTCGTCGTCTTCGCTGCTGAACAGGGATTCGAACTGCAGGCCGAAGCGCACCGCCGGATCGGCGAAGGCGGTCACCGACTCATAGGGCACGACGAGCCGTTCCGGGCGGCCGGAGAAACTGAGCGTGATCGCGAAGTAGTCCTCGGCCACCGCAAGGTCCCAGAACTGGTGCTGGATGACGATGGTCATCTCGTCGTTGTAGCGGCTGCGCAGGGTCTCGCTGATCTCCACCCCGGGAAAGTCCGTGCGGAAAGTGATGTAGAAGTGGTGGTCGCCCGGCAGACCCTCTTCCGCCGCGACCTCCAGGGAATCGCGGACCACCGCGCGAAGCGCGCGTTCAACCATCAGGTCATAGCGAAGGATGTCTTCGTCTTCTTCGTCGGACATTGAAACCTCGATGTCCCATTCTTTAGCCGCAGCGTCCCGGCTTCCGAGACGCGATTTTTACTGGGTAGCACGTGCGGGCGGCGCTGGCGAGGGCGAAGCGGCGAAAAAGCGGACGCTGGGTTTGACGGAGATAGTAAGGTGCCGGGCTTCTGTTGCTAGGTGCCCGGCAGACCCCACCTGGCGGGGCTAGCCGCCAGGGATTGAGTTCAGGTCGTTAAGCTGCTTTACGCAGCCGCACGAGCCTCAGCAAAGTTGTCGTTGGCAACTATTGCAATGGCCCGATAACGGTGGTGCCATGCCGGGCAAAAACCGTGCCTTTCAACAGACGTCGATCCTGTTTCGCCCCCGTCGGGCGCGAGAGGCGCAAAGGCTGATCCAGCCTCGATGAAGCGCTCTCTCGCGATAAACTGGTGGAGGCGCCGGGTACTGCCCCCGGGTCCGTACTGTCTATTACACACGGCGTTTATCGCCATAGTCCCTTGCGGGACGCCTTCTATATAAGGCTCCCGAAGGCGGAACGAAAGGGTGGAGTCGCGCCAGGGGCTGCGATTGCGGGCCTTTTCCTTCAACGGCTTGGGGCAGGCACTTTCCTAGCGGCGCGGCAAAAGCTAACGTCGAAATCCACTCTGCGAGACCGGAGAGCCAGCACCAGGGGACCAGCATCAGGGGAGAGGACGCCCGCCCATGCCCATCAACGACGACCAGAAGCAGGAAATCGAAGAGCTGCGCGCCCAGCAGCAGCCGACCCGCCGCGCCGTCGTGCCGGAGCTGGAGGAGATCCTTTACGAACCGATCCCGGTGCTCGACCACGGCTTCGTGCGCGTGGTCGACTACATGGGCGACGATTCCGCCGTGGTGCAGGCCGCGCGCGTCTCCTACGGCCGTGGCACCAAGAAGGTGAGCGAGGACCGGGGCCTGATCCGCTACCTGCTGCGTCACCGCCACACCACGCCCTTCGAGATGTGCGAGATCAAGTATCACGTGAAGCTGCCGGTCTTCGTCGCCCGTCAGTGGATCCGCCACAGGACCGCGAACGTCAACGAGTACTCGGCGCGCTATTCGATCCTGGACCGCGAGTTCTATATCCCGGCGCCCGAGAACCTGGCCGCCCAGTCGCAATCGAACCGTCAGGGGCGCGGCGACGTGCTGCAAGGCGAGGAGGCGGCGGAGGCTTTGCGTCTTCTAAAAGAGGATGCGGCCGCCTGCTACGACCACTACGAACGGCTTTTGAACGAGGGGCCGGACGGCGAACCGCGCGATCCGAACCGCCAGGGCCTTGCGCGCGAACTGGCGCGCATGAACCTGCCGCTGAACATCTATACTCAATGGTACTGGAAGGCGGACCTGCACAATCTGCTGCACTTCCTCTCGCTGCGCGCCGATCCGCATGCGCAGTACGAGATCCGCGTCTACGCGGAAGCCATGCTGGAGACCCTGCGCCGCTGGGTCCCGCTGACCTACGAGGCGTTCCAGGACTACGCAACTGGCTCAGTCTCGCTCTCCAAGGGCGCGCTCGCCGTGGTCCAGCGCCTGCTGGACGGCGAAGCGGTCGATCCCGAAAGCAGCGGCCTGTCGCTGCGCGAGTGGCGCGAGCTGATGCAGTCGCTGGGACGCGAGTAGGCGCTTACTGCATCGTGATGGTGGGCGCCTTGCGCGCGCCGCCGGCTTCGATCAGGGGCGTGGCCTTTTCCCAGATGCGCTTGGCGATCGCCTGGTAGGCCTTGGCCTGCGGTGATTCCGGATCGGAGACCACGATCGGCTTGCCGCTGTCCGAAGTCTCCCGGATGGCAATGTGCAGCGGCATCTCGCCCAGGAACTCCATGCCCAGGCGCTCGGCTTCCTTCTTGGCGCCGCCGTGGCTGAAGATGTGAGACTCATGGCCGCAGTTGGGGCAGACGAAAACGCTCATGTTCTCGACGATCCCCAGCACGGGCACATCCACCTTGCGGAACATGTTGAGGCCCTTCTTCGCATCGATCAGGGCGATGTCCTGGGGCGTTGAGACGATCACGGCGCCGGTCAGAGGAACCTGCTGGGCCATGGTGAGCTGCGCATCGCCGGTGCCCGGCGGCATGTCGACGACGATCACGTCCAGCTCGCCCCATTCGACGTCGCGCAGCATCTGCTGCAAGGCCGACTGAACCATGGGGCCGCGCCAGATCATCGGCGTGTCCTCGGCCACCAGGAAGCCCATGGACATGCATTTCACGCCATAGTTCTCAAGCGGCGTCAGGACCTTTCCGTCGGGCGAGTTGGGCCGTCCGGAGATGCCCAGCATGCGCGGCTGGCTGGGGCCGTAGATGTCGGCGTCCAGCATGCCCACCTTCAGACCCTGACTGGCCAGCGCGAGGGCGAGGTTGGTGGCGGTGGTCGACTTGCCGACGCCGCCCTTGCCCGAGGCGACGGCGATGATCGAGCGCACGCCCGGCACCAGCGCCCGGGCCGCGCCTGCGCCTTGGGCCTGCTTCTGGGCAGGGCTGGGACCGCCTTCGGTCTGCTTTTGCGGCTGCTTCGGCTGCGCGCCGGAAGGGGCGCCGCCGGAGGGTTCGCCGCCAGAGGATCCGCCACTGTGCGCGGTCAGCACCGCCGTGACCGATAGGACGCCGGGAATCGCCTCCACCGCTTTCTCCGCGGATTTGCGCAGCGGCTCTAGCTGTGGGCCGCGCTTTGGGTCCACCTCGATCGCGAAGCCGACATTGCCCTCCTTGACGATCACGCCGGAGACCATTCCGGCGGAGACGATGTCCTTGCCGCTGTCAGGGTCCTGCACGCCTTTGAGCGCCTGCATGATTTGTTCTTCGCCAATTGAGGCCATCCTTGAAAACTCCGCTTGCTTGCCGATATCCCGGTGGGAAGGTTTTACCGCCGACTGTTGTGCAGTCGACGGGCCCTATATAGGGTTTCGGCCCTGGATTGTGTACCACCAGCGTGCGCCGGTTTGCGCGCACGCGCGGTTTATTAAGGAAGCGGAGAAAAAATATATGCCCTGGCAATCGCAAGGCGGTGGCGGCGGCGGCCCCTGGGGAGGCGGCGGCGGTTCTAATGGAGGCGGCCCGTGGGGCGGCGGCAGCGGCGGCGGAGACGACCGTGGCGGCGGCAACAACCCCTGGGGCGGCGGCAACCGCGGCGGTGGCCGAGGAGGCCAGCAACCCCCCGACTTCGAGGAGATCATCCGCAAGGGTCAGGATCGTGTTAAGCGCATGATCCCCGGCGGCATGGGCTCGGGCTTCCTGATCATCCTGCTGGTCGCAGGCGCGCTTTTGGTCTGGGGCGTCTCGGGTTTCTACCGGGTGCTTCCCGACCAGCAGGGCGTCGAGCTGAAGTTCGGCGAGTGGGACGGCCAGATCACGCCCCCGGGCCTGAACTGGAACCTGCCCTATCCGCTGGGCCAGACCTTCACCCCGGCGGTGGAGCGAATCAACGCCATCGAGATCGGCTTCCAACCGGCCGGCAGCGGCGTGCGCGACATCGCGGAAGAATCGCTGATGCTGACGGGCGACCAGAACATCATCGACATCGACTTCACGGTTCAGTGGCGCATCGCCAACGCGGGTGAGTATCTCTTCAACCTGCGCGACCCGGAATCGACGGTGAAGATCGCGGGCGAATCGGCCATGCGTGAGGTGATCGGTCAGACCGACATTCAGCCCGCCCTGACCGAAGCGCGTCAGGACATCGAGCAGCGCACCCGTACCCTGCTTCAGGAGTTGCTGAACGAGTATCAGGCCGGCGTGCTGGTGACCGAGGTCAAGCTGCAGAACGTGCAGCCGCCCCAGCAGGTCATCGACGCCTTCAACGATGTGCAGCGCGCCCTGCAGGACAGGGACCGCCAGCGAAACGAGGCCGAGGCTTACCGCAACGACATCCTGCCCCGCGCCCGAGGCGAGGCGCAGCGCATGCTGCAGGAGGCCGAAGCCTACCGCGAACGGGTGATCAACGAGGCTGAAGGTGAAGCCGAGCGCTTCCTGGAGGTCTACAAGTCCTTCGCCAAGGCGCCCGAGGTGACCCGCCAGCGCATCTACATCGAGACCATGCAGGAGGTGCTGACCAGCACCGACAAGGTCCTGCTGGGTGAGGGCGCGGGCGGCCAGGGCGCCGTCCAGTACCTGCCTCTCGATCAGCTGCGCAACCGGCCGAACGGCACGCGCGGCACCAACAACAACGGCGGCCTATCCGCCGGTGGCAACTAGGAAAAGGGGAGGAGAAAAGATCATGAAAGGCAAATTGCCCCTCATCCTGGGTGTGCTGATCATCATCCTGGGTTTCGTCGGCTCCAACGCGCTCTTCGTCGTGGACGAACGCCAGCAGGCCATCGTGCTGCAGTTCGGTGATCCGGTTCACACCATCACCGAGCCCGGCCTCAACGTGAAGGTTCCCTTGATCCAGAACGTGGTCTTCTACGACAAGCGGGTCTTGAACTTCGACCCGCCGGTGGAAAGCCTGATCCTGGCGGACCAGAAGCCCTTGCAGGTGGACAGCTACGTCCGCTACCGCATCACCGACCCGTTGCAGTTCTACAAGACCGTGACGACGGAAACCGGCCTGGCGCGTAACCTGGGACCCATCGTCAGTTCTTCGACCCGAAGCATCCTGGGTAACGTCAATCTGGCCAGCGTGCTCTCCGATGAGCGGACCGGCATCATGACCGACATCCGCAGCCGGGTTAACGACCAGACCGAACGCTTCGGCATCGAAGTCGTGGACGTCCGACTGCGCCGCGCCGATCTGCCCGAGGCGACCTCTCAGGCGGTCTACCAGCGCATGCAGTCCGAACGTGAACGCGAAGCGGCCGAGTTCCGCGCCCAGGGTTTCGAGGCTGGCCAGCGCATCCGCGCCGCCGCCGACCGCGAAGCCACGGTCATCCGGGCCGAGGCCAAGCGGGAAGCCGACATCACGCGCGGTGTTGGCGATGCGCGCAAGACCACGATCCTGGCCGACGCCTATAGCCGGGACGAGGATTTCTTCCGCTTCTTCCGCACCATGGAGGCCTACCGGGGCTCCGTCTCGGAATCCAACAGCTATCTGGTGCTGGATCCCGCGCAGATGGAGTTCTTCGACTTCTTTGGCCGCAGCGGCACGGTTCCGGTCGCGCCGAACAAGTGATCGCCGAGGCGATCCTGCGACAAGAAAAGCCGTGAGGCGGTCCGATGCAGGACCTCCTCACGGCCCTTGGGCTCGTCTTCGTGCTGGAGGGATTGGTCCTGGCGCTCTTCCCGCGCTACGTCGAGCGCATGACCGAGATGCTGTCGCAGATACCGCCCGACACGCGGCGCTGGATCGGCCTCCTGGCGATTGCCAGTGGGGTCGCGCTGGTCTGGGCCGTCCGGTGATCGACGCGGCGATGCCGGCCACGCCGAAAGACCGTCACAATTCCGCCTACTTGACGCCCAAGGCTGGCGGTAAGAGTTCAGGCTATGCAACAGGCTGCGTGGATGTTCGTCCTTTTTTATCCGAATCACCTGCTTGTGGATATGAGAGGGCGGCTGCTGCGCGCTTTTGACTGTTTTGCGAAGCGGCCGGTGCGGCCCATATTGGGGTATCGGCCTTTCCATGCGAAGGAGTGAACAAACCCATGTCTAGTCTTGCGGGAACCAGGGGCAGAGCCTCGCTGTTGCGGCGCCCCTTTGTGTTCATGCTGGCGGTGCTGTTGGTTCCGTTGGCTGCGGTGAAAGTGGAGGCGCGCGGCGCCCCCGACAGCTTTGCCGATCTGGCCGAGGCCTTGCTGCCGTCGGTCGTCAACATCTCCACCACCCAATCCATGCCCGAGCGCGATCAGGCCGAGAATTTCGATGAGTTCTTCAAGGACTTCTTCGAGCGGCGCGGACGCCCGGCGCCGGAACAGCCCCGCCGCGCGCCCTCCGCGCTCGGCTCCGGCTTCATCATCGATTCCAGCGGTTATGTGGTGACCAACAACCACGTCATCGAAGGCGCCGACGAGATCAAGGTCATCCTGCAGGACGACCGCAGCTACGACGCCGAGTTGATCGGCACCGACGACAAGACCGATCTGGCGCTTTTGAAGATCGAGCCGGACGAGGAACTGCCCGCGGTCGGTTGGGGCGATTCCGACGCCATGCGCATCGGTGACTGGGTGCTTGCGATCGGCAACCCCTTCGGTCTCGGCGGGACGGTCACGGCGGGCATCATCTCCGCGCGTGCCCGCGACATCAACGCCGGACCCTACGACGACTTCATCCAGTCCGACGCCTCCATCAACCGCGGTAACTCCGGCGGTCCCATGTTCAACATGGAAGGTGAGGTGATCGGCGTGAACACCGCGATTTTCTCGCCCTCGGGCGGGTCTGTCGGCATCGGTTTTGCGATCCCCTCCCAGCTGGCCCGCAACGTGATCGCGCAGCTGCGTGACAGCGGCGAGGTCAAGCGGGGCTGGTTGGGCGTGCGCATCCAGTCGGTCACCGACGAGCTGGCCGAGGGCCTGGGGCTCGACGAGGCCAAGGGCGCCCTGGTCGCCTCCGTCACGCCGGACGGCCCGGCTGAGAACGCCGGGATCAAGCAGGGCGACGTCATCATCGAGTTCGATGGTCGCGAGGTCCCCGACATGCGCCGTCTGCCGCGCATGGTGGCCGAGACCCGCATCGGCAAGGCGGTGTCGGTCGAGGTCTGGCGCAACAAGAGCGAGCGGGTCGAACTGGAAGTCACGCTCGGCGAACTGCCCGACGACGAGCAACTGGCGTCCCTGACCCAGGAAGCACCGGAGGCCGGCGATGCCGGTTCGGTAGAGGAGCTGGGCCTAACGCTTTCCACAATCACCCCGGACCTTCGCGAGAAGTTCGGCATCACCGACGATGTCGAAGGCGTCGTGGTGACCGAGGTGGAGCCTTCGGGCAATGCCGCCGAGAAAGGTCTTCAGCTCGGTGATGTGATCATCGAGGTCGACCAGGATCCGGTCTCCACGCCGGGCGAGGTCGCCCAGCGCGTCACTCAGTCCAAGAACGAAGGCTACAGGGTCGTCACCCTGCTCGTGATCCGCAACGGCGATCCGAGCTGGGTCGCGGTGCGCCTGTCCGAGTAAGCGGCGGCGGCTACACCCGGGCCTTGAGAAAATGCGGCGCCCGCTCCTCACCAAAAGGCGCGGGCGCCGTTTTCTTTGTTCTCAGCTGTCGTAGGAAATCAGGGTGTCGATAGGGATATCCAGCTTGTCCCTTCCGTTCAGGAAGGTCAGCTCGATGATGCAGGCAGCGCCCCGAAGGTCGGCTCCGACGCCCCGCAGAAGCTTGCCGGCCGCGGCCATGGTGCCGCCGGTCGCCAGCAGATCGTCGAGCAGGACCACCCGGTCGCCCTCGGCGATCGCGCCCTCCTGAATCTCGATGGTGTCCTGGCCGTATTCCAGGTCATAGGTGTAGGGCACCGTCTTGCCCGGCAGCTTGCCCTTCTTGCGCAGCATCACGAAACCGAGGCCCATGTGGAGCGCCAGCGGGGCGGCGACCAGGAAGCCGCGCGACTCGATCCCGGCCAGGACCTGCGGTTTATGGCGCGCGATCCGGTCGGCCATCTGCTCGACCGTCGTGCGCCAGGCCGCCGGATGGGCCAACAGGGGAGAGATGTCGTAGAAGAGGATGCCGGGCTTGGGGAAGTCCGGGATCGGGGCGATGTGGTCTTTCAGGTTCATGGCTTCCCGCGCTTCTTGTTTTCGGTGATCGGCTTCTCCCGGAGGGGATGGCCCGCGGGGTGAGACTAAACAGGGCTTGCTCTTGATACAATCGCGCAGGGGTCTAAGCTGACCCGGCACGCGGCGCCGAGAGCCCCGTGAATTCTAAAGGGAGCATCCCATGACCGACAGCAGCCAGTCCTTCGTGTTTCACCGCCACTCGCGGGCAAGCTATCCCACGGCGGTCGCCGGTGACGGCCCCTACGTCATCGATTCAGAGGGCAAGCGCTATCTGGACGCATCGGGCGGCGCCGCCGTTTCCTGTCTGGGCCACAGCCGCAAGGACGTGGTGGAGGCGATCAAGGGCCAGCTCGATAAGCTGCCCTACGCGCACACCTCCTTCTTCACGAACGAACCCTCCGAAGAGCTGGCAGCGACCTTGATCAAGAAGGCGCCCGGCCGCCTCTCCAAGGTCTATTTCCTGTCCGGCGGGTCCGAAGCGAACGAGACCGCGCTGAAGGTGGCGCGCCAGTATGTGGTCGAAAAGGGCGAGCCCGAACGGCGTTTCTTCATCGCCCGCAATCAGAGCTACCACGGCAACACCCTGGGCGCGCTGGCCGTTGGCGGCAATCCCGGGCGGCGCGCGCTGTTCCAGCCGCTTCTGATCGACACCACCCACATCGACCCCTGCTACAGCTACCGCTACAAGCAGGAGGGCGAGAGCGAGGAGGACTATGGCCGCCGCTCCGCCGACGAGCTGGAGGCGGCGATCCTGCGACTGGGCGCGGAGAACGTGATCGGTTTCGTGGCCGAGACGGTGGTGGGCGCCACCCTTGGGGCGGTGCCGCCCGCGCCCGGCTACTTCAAGCGCATCCGGGAGATCTGCGACAAGTACGGCGTGCTGCTGATCCTGGACGAGGTGATGTGCGGCATGGGCAGGACAGGCACGCTCTACGCCTGCGAGCAGGACGGCATCGCGCCCGACATCCTGACCTGCGCCAAGGGCCTGGGCGCTGGCTATCAGGCCATCGGCGCCTGTCTGGTCAGCGACTTCATCTTCGACACCATCCGGGAGGGCAGCGGCTTCTTCCATCACGGCTTCACCTACATCGGCCACCCGACCGCCTGCGCGGGCGGCCTGGCCGTGCAGCGCGCCATCGAGAAGGACGGCCTTCTGGAGAAGGTCTCCAAGAACGGTGAGGTGCTGCGCGCGAAGCTGGACGCGGCCTTCGGACAGCGCCCCTACATCGGGGATATCCGGGGCCGGGGCTACTTCCTCGGGCTGGAACTCGTGGCCGAGCGCGAGAGCAAGAAGCCTTTCGATCCCGGCTTGAAGTTGAATGCGCGAATCAAGGCCAAGGCCATGCAACGCGGGCTCATGTGCTATCCCAACGGCGGCACGGTCGACGGCCTGTCAGGCGATCATGTTCTGCTCGCCCCGCCCTTCATCTGGGAGGAGGAGCAGATGGACGAGCTTATCGAAAAGCTGTCGGGGGCGATGGAAGACGCCTTCTCCGAGGCGGGAGTGAGCGCCTGATGTCCTTCGAGGAACCCCTGATCCTGACGGTCGCGCCAAACGGCGCGCGCAAAACGAAGAACGATCATCCGGCACTGCCCATCGCACCGGCGGAACTGGCCGCCGAGGCCGAGGCCTGCCGGAACGCCGGTGCGGCGATGATCCATCTGCACGTGCGCGACGACAAGGAGGGGCACAGCCTCGACGCCGGGCGCTACGGCGAAGCCATTGATGCGATCCGGGAGCGGGTCGGCGACGGCATCATCATCCAGATGACCACCGAGGCGGTGGGTATCTACACGCCCGAAGAACAGATGGCCGCTGTGCGCGCGGTCGAGCCCGAGGCCGCCAGCCTCGCGGTGCGCGAGCTGTTCAGCGATCCCGCCCTGGAGCAGGAGGCTTCGCGCTTCTGCCACGAGCTGGCCGAGCGCGGCTGCATGGCCCAGTACATCGTCTATTCCGACGAGGATCTGGCAAACTTCGACAGGCTGGTCGAGCGGGGTCTGCTGCCGCGCGGCGAGCATTTCATGCTCTTCGTCCTGGGGCGCTACACGGCCGGGCAGAAGTCCGACCCCACCGACCTGCTGCCCTTCGTCAACCGCAACATCAAGGGCCACCGCTGGGCGGTCTGCGCCTTCGGCGCGAAGGAGGCGGCCTGTGGCGGGGCTGCGCTCTGCCTCGGCGGACACGTGCGTGTCGGGTTCGAGAACAACCTTCTGCTGGGCGACGGCTCCCAGGCGCCCAGCAACGCCGCGCTGGTGGGACAGGCGACTGCCGCGGCGAAAGCGGTCGGCAGGCCGCTCGCCAACGCCATCAAGGCCCGCGCGATTCTACGCGGCGAGGGCTGAGGGCGGCGTGCTTCGTGAGACTTGAGCGCCATCGCCCGTCATGGCCCGATTTCGATTTTGGGCTAGAAACAAAGGAATAGATGGGCTTGAATGCTCCCAAGCAAGACGCGGCAGATAAGCGTCAGCTAGGAGAGAACGGGGAGAACTGGCATTACGTGCCACCTATTCAAGAAGGGGCTTGTCGCCTCACCTTTCCGCGTTTCTCGCCGCTCGTCGGCGCAGCGTCCGGTCTTGCTTGTCGGGCGGTATCCTCCGCCTTTTCGCATGGGGCAAAGCATCTCCTCCCTTCCGGGAGCGGGCTTGCGGGCGCTCCGGTGCGGTTCGGGTCCCTCCAAGGCCCCGTTAGAGCGGGCCTTTGCGCCCCTAGAGTTCTTTTCGCTAAAGATTGGTATCAATCGGGAGGTAAGACAGACATGAAACGCTTTACCATCGCCACTGCGGCCCTGGCTCTCGCCGCGGGCGCTTGGCTGGCCGCTCCGGCCCCCAGCGCCGCTCAGCAGCAGTTCATCTCCATCGGCACGGGCGGCGTCACCGGCGTCTACTATCCGACCGGTGGCGCGATCTGCCGTCTGGTCAACAAGGACCGCCGCGATCACGGCATCCGCTGCTCGGTCGAGTCCACCGGCGGCTCGGTCTACAACGTGAACACCATCCGCTCCGGCGAGCTGGAGTTCGGTGTCGCTCAGTCCGACGTGCAGGCCGCCGCCTACAATGGCGATGGCAAGTTCGCCGATCAGGGCGCTTTTGAGGGACTGCGCTCGGTCTTTTCCGTGCATCCCGAGCCCTTCACCATCGTCGTGCGCGCCGATTCCGGCATCACCGACTTCGAAGGTCTGAAGGGTAAGCGCGTCAACGTCGGCAACCCCGGTTCGGGTCAGCGCGACACCATGGAGATCGTCATGGCCGGCTTCGGCATGACCATGGATGACTTCGCGCTCGCCACCGAGCTGAAGGGCTCCGAGATGTCCCAGGCGCTCTGTGACAACAAGATCGACGTCATGATGTACACCGTGGGTCACCCGGCCGCCGCCATCCAGGAAGCCGCCTCGACCTGCGACACCCGCCTGATCTCCGTCACCGGCGCGCCGATCGACAAGCTGGTGTCCGAGAACTCCTACTACCGGAAGGCCACCATCCCTGCCGGCATGTACAAGGGCACGGACGAGGACGTCACCACCTTCGGTGTCGGCGCGACCTTCGTGACTTCTGCGGACGTTTCCGAGGACGTGGTCTACGTGGTGGCCAAGGCCGTCATGTCCAACATCGAGGACTTCAAGAAGCTGCATCCGGCTTTCTCGAACCTCGATCCCAAGGAGATGATCACCGACGGTCTGACCGCGCCCCTGCATCCGGGCGCCGTGAAGGCCTACAAGGAACTGGGCCTGATGTAATCGGGTCCCGGTCGACTTAAGGACCGACAGGGTTAGGGGGCGGCGCGCTCGTGCTTAGGAGACGCCGCCCCCGATCCCGCGAAGAAACGCGAGAACAATAAGAAAATTAGGGACTGTGGGGGCACACGGTCCCAAGCGAAAGAGGCGGGCAGAAAGTCCACGCCAACGCCTTCGAGAAGGGGGCCTTCCAGCAGGGGAAAGCAGATGAGCGAACAGACCCAAGCCGACAAGGAAAAGCCGGGCGTCGATCTTGAAGATTTGGTCGCCTCCGCCGATACCGGCAACCGCCAACCCGGGGGCGTCATCGCGATCCTCATGACGGCCATCGCGCTGCTCTGGTCGCTCTTCCAGCTTTATTACGCATCCAACGTACCCGGGCTCATCAACGAGTACCTGGGCATCAACCTGGTTTTCAGCCTCAGTGAAGCGCGCGCGGTGCATGTCGCCTTCGCGCTGCTCCTGGCGGCCATGTCCTATCCGCTATTCAAGTCATCGCCCCGCAACTACATTCCCTGGTACGACTGGATCCTGGGGCTGCTCGGCGTGGCGGCCTGCTTCTATCTGCTGGTTTTCCAGGACCAGATCGCGCTGCGCGCGGGCCTGCCGACCACCGCCGATCTGGTGATGTCCACCATCGGCATCGTGGTCCTGATGATCGCGGCCTACAGGGCGCTCGGCCTGCCCTTGGTGATCGTCGCATCGGTCTTCCTGGTCTACGTCTTCTTCGGGTCGCAACCCTTCATCCCCGAGGTGATCCAGTGGAAGGGCGCATCCTACGGCAAGGCCATGTGGCACTTCTGGATGCAGACCGAGGGCGTGTTCGGCATCGCCGTCGACGTCTCGACCTCGATGATCTTCCTCTTCGTGCTGTTCGGCTCCTTGCTCGACAAGGGGGGAGCGGGCAACTACCTGATCAAGGTGGCTTTCGCGCTGCTCGGCCACCTGCGGGGCGGTCCGGCCAAGGCGGCCGTGGTCTCCTCGGCCATGACCGGTCTGATCTCGGGTTCTTCGATCGCCAACACCGTGACCACCGGCACCTTCACCATTCCCTTGATGAAGCGCGTCGGCTTCACGCCGGAAAAGGCGGGTGCTACCGAAGTCGCCTCCTCGGTCAACGGTCAGATCATGCCGCCTGTCATGGGCGCCGCCGCCTTCTTGATGATCGAGTACGCCAACGTCACCTATCTTGAGGTGGTGCGCCACGCGGTGCTGCCGGCCTCGATCTCCTACATCGCGCTGCTCTACATCGTTCACCTGGAAGCGCTGAAGGCCAACATGAAGGGCCTGCCCAAGCCCGGCGCGGCGCAGACCGTCTTGCGCAAGCTGACCGGCATGGTCGGCGGCTTCGCGGGCATCGGCATCCTGGCGGCCATCACCTACTACGGCCTGGGCTGGATCAAGGATCTGGCGGGCGACAGCACGGTCTACGTGGTCTCCCTGCTTTTCGCGGCTGTCTACGTGGCGCTGGTGGCGGTTTCCGCGCGGGTTCCCGACCTGGAGGTCGACGATCCCAACTCGCCCGTGGTCAGCCTGCCGGAAGTCAAGCCGACGGTGCTCTCGGGCCTTTACTACCTTCTGCCCATCGTCACGCTGGTCTGGTGCCTGATGATCGAGCGTCTCTCGCCCGGCCTCTCGGCCTATTGGGCGACGGTCGCGATGATCTTCATCCTGCTGACCCAGCACCCCATCAAGGGGCTGTTCCGCGGCCGCGCGGGTGAAATCGCGCTCGGCGTCAAGAAGGGCTTCTGGGAGATGTTCGAAGGCTTGATCGCCGGCGCCCGGAACATGATCGGCATCGCGGTCGCAACGGCCATCGCCGGCATCATCGTCGGCACCATCTCTCTGACCGGCGCGCACCAGGTGATCGGGACCTTCATCGAGTTCCTGTCCGGCGGCAGCCTGATGCTGATGCTGGTGCTGGTCGCGATCTTCAGCCTGATCCTTGGCATGGGCTTGCCGACCACGGCCAACTACATCGTGGTCTCCTCGCTCATGGCCGGCGTCGTGGTCGAGGTGGGCGCGCAGAACGGCCTGATCGTGCCGCTGATCGCCGTGCACCTCTTCGTCTTCTACTTCGGCATCATGGCCGACGTGACCCCGCCCGTGGGTCTCGCCTCCTTCGCGGCGGCGGCGATCTCCGGCGGTGATCCCATCAAGACGGGCTTCACGGCCTTCTACTATTCGCTGAGGACCGTGGCGCTGCCCTTCCTCTTCATCTTCAACACCGACCTGCTGCTGATCGACGTGACCTTCCTGGAGGGCGTCTTCGTCTTCGCCATCGCGACCTTCGCCATGTTGTTGTTCGCGGCAGGGACACAAGGCTACTTCTTCGCCCGCAACAAGGTTTGGGAGGCGGTCGCGCTGCTCTTGATCGCCTTCACGCTCTTCCGGCCTGGGTTCTGGCTCGACATGATCGACCCGCCCTATGAAATCCTGCCGCCGACGGCGGTGGTGGAACGCGCCGCCCAGGCGCCCGCCGACGGGGAGTTGCGGGTCGTGATCGAAGGGCCGGACTACAACAACCCGGACAAGATCGGCTCCATGCACCTCATGCTGCCGCTGGGTCCGCCCGAATCGGATGGCGTGGCGCGCCTGCAGCGCGAAGACCTTCAGGTCGTGGTGGAAGGCGATCAGGTGATCCTGGAAGAGCCCTTCCGTCCCGGTGAGGTCGGTTCGGTTCCGGGCAGGAAGCTGATCGGCTTCGACTTCTATGCCGACGAGCCCGTCCAAGTCACCGCGGTTGAGGTCGAGAAGGACCGTATCTTCAAGGAGATCTTCTACCTTCCGGCGCTCCTGCTGCTGGCCTTGGTGATCTTCCTGCAACGCCGCCGCACCGACGTGCCGGCCTTCTGAGGAAAAAGGGGAGAGAGCGATGTACAAGGACATCCTTCTGGCCGTCGACCTGGGGCATCTCAAAAGCCAGGCCAAGGCCGTCACCACCGCCGTGGAGTACGCCAAGTCCTTCGGGGCGACCCTGCACCTCGTAACCGTCGTGCCGGACTACAAGATGTCGATCGTCGGCAGCTTCTTTCCCGCGGACTTCGAGGAGAAGGCGCTGGATAAGGCCCGCGAGGACCTCCACGCCTGGTCGGCGGAGACCATCCCGGCGGAGGTCGCGACGCAGCACATCGTCGGGCACGGGTCGATCTCGCGGGAGATTCTGCAGGCGGCGAAGGAGACCGGCTGCGGCCTGATCGTCATGGCCTCCCACCGTCCGGAGTTCGAGGACCATCTCCTGGGCTCCAACGCCTCCAAGGTGGTCAGCCACGCGGCCTGCTCGGTGCTGGTGGTCCGCTAGGGCGAAATGGCTCTGCGTCTCCTGGCCGCGCTGCCGGCCGGGATCGGGACGGTCTCGGGCAGAGGCAAGTCCGGGGCCGCCTTCCCGTCCGGCCCTTTCATCGAGGGCTCCGACGCTGCGGAACGAGAGACGGCTTACCGCCTGGACGAGGCTGCTTACGGCCATTCCGTCACCCGCAGGCAGGGCTGGTACGAGGATGAGCCGCCCCGGCAGGAGGCGCAAACCGGCGCCTACCTCATCACCCGCACGCCGATCACCAACCGTCAATACGCCGCCTTCATCGCTGACACCGGCCATCGCGCGCCCGGGGTCGATCCCGAGACCTGGCGTGGCTATGGCCTGATCCACCCCTATGAACGCACCCGCCGCCACGCCTGGAAGGAGGGCGCGCCGCCCGAGGGCCGCCTGGAGCATCCCGTGGTGCTGGTCAGCCACGGCGACGCCCAGGCCTACGCGCGCTGGCTGAGCGGGAAGACGGGGCAGCGCTGGCGCTTGCCGAGCGGCCGGGAATGGGAGAAGGCGGTGCGCGGCACCGATGGCCGGCTCTTTCCCTGGGGCGGCGCCTGGGACCCCTCGAAGCTCAACAGCCACGACGCCGGACCCTTCGACACGCTTCCGGTCGGCAGCTTTCCGGACGGCGCGAGCCCCTTCGGACTGCTCGATCCCGCAGGACAGGTCTTCGAGTGGACAGCCGACCCGGCGGGCGAGGGGCGCTATCTGGTGCGCGGCGGTTCATGGGACGATTCGGGGTGCGGTGTCTGCCGTCCGGCCTCCCGGCACGGGCGGCCCGAAGACATAAAGCACATCCTGATCGGCTTCCGGCTGCTGCGCGAGGCTCCCTGAAGCGCGCTCGCTCACTTGATCATCACAAGCGCGCGACGGCCTTCAAGGGATGCTTGTAAGCGGACGGCGAATCGCTAGGTTTTAGGGGAAGATAAGTTTCCCTCGGAGTTGCAAGCACCGCCATGAGAACCGAAGAAGTCGTCAACAAGGCGCTCATCACCTCCAGCGTCGATTTCGCAAAGCTGCCGAAAAAGGAGCTGGAGACGATGGCCGAGGCCGGGCACGAGGTGGTGGAGATTCACCGCATCCTGGCCAAGACCGGCGACAACGTGGTGGGCGAGCTGCTGCGCGACGCCGGCACCTTCTACGAGTGGGACCACTATCCCTCCGGCGACGTCTACGACCGGGAAACCCATTCGCAGTACTACTACCACGCCCATCCCTTCGATGAGCGCTTGAGCAACGAGCACGGCCACTTCCACACCTTCCTGCGGCCCAAGGGCATGCCGCGCGGGATCAAGCCGGCGAAGGTGCCGGGCTCGACCCTGCCGGAGGACCCCAACGACC
Organism: Limibacillus sp.; assembly: GCA_037379885.1. Classification (NCBI taxonomy): domain Bacteria; kingdom Pseudomonadati; phylum Pseudomonadota; class Alphaproteobacteria; order Rhodospirillales; family Rhodovibrionaceae; genus Limibacillus; species Limibacillus sp. The sequence continues at coordinate 14,847 of JARRJC010000021.1, read as the reverse complement.
ATCTGAGCCACCTGATCGCGGTGACCATGGACTCCGCGGGCTTTCCCTTCGGTCTCTTCACCACCAACCGCTGGGTCACCGGAGAGGTCTGGTACAAGGCCGAGGACGTGATCGCCATGCTCGACCGATTCGAGATCGACCACGCGCGGCCCTCCTGGCCGGTCAACCGCTGGATCGGGGCGCTGCTGGTGCTGTTCCGCCCGCAGGTCCGCGAACTGATCCTGGCGCGCGACCGCTTCGTGGAGGACTGGGCCAAGGACAGCCCCAGCGACGAGGTCTTCGAAGACCGCTCCCTGGAGATCACCTCCATGATGCGCATCGACCTGCAGGACCAGATCCAGAAGGTCGGCCGCGCGCTGGGCGCGTGAGGCGCTAGCAATCCGGGCAGGGTTCGGTCGGCAGGCCGCGTTTCAGCCAGCCGGGGCCATGGCGCGGGTTGCCCAGCATCCCTTCGGTGATGTTGTAGAGCTCAGAAAAGCCCGCTTCCTTCAAGAGGCTGTAGGCATAGGCCGAGCGCACGCCGGTCGCGCAGATGAAGGCGATGGGCCGGTCGCGCTCGCCGCCTGCGGCCTCGCTCACCTTCATGACGAAGTATCCGACGCCTCGCGGCTCGTGAATGGTGATCGCTTCAGCGCCTTTTGGGATGCCGGTCTCCGCCCATTCGAGCTTTGAGCGCACATCGATCAGGAGCAGGCCGTCTTCCTGCATCCGGGCTTCGGCCTCGGGCGCGGAGAGGTCGGGGACCGGCTGCTGAGCGGCGGCCCGCTGGTAGGGACCGTTTGCGGGGCCGACGAGCACCAGCAGCGTAAAGGCGAAGAGCGCCGAAGCCAGACGGCGCGGCGAGATCCAGCCGGTTCTGCGTCGGTCCTTGTTCGACTGTTCCATGACGCCTTTGAAAATAGGCCTGCTGCGCCGGCGTCAACAAGCCTGCGCGCGCCGCTATCGCGCAGAAGTGAAGCCGGGCTCTCTGTAAGGAAACGCCGCTTGCACCGACCGCCGTGGTTGGCTATAAACCCGCTCGCCTGACGGGGAGTAGCTCAGCCTGGTAGAGCACTACGTTCGGGACGTAGGGGCCGGAGGTTCGAATCCTCTCTCCCCGACCATCAGCAAAGACAAAAGCCGCGGCGAGAACCGGAACGACGGTCTCTTCCGCGGCTTTTTCTTGTCCGGGATCAGTAGGCGCGGGAGACCGCGAACTCGGCCAGGAGGTCGAGCGCCTCCTTCTCCGGCCGGTCGGGGAAGATCGAGAGCGCGCGCCGCGCGGCGGCGGCATGCTCTTGCGCGCGCGCCATGGTTTCCTCCAGCGTGCCGTGCTTCTTCATCAGCGCCTGCGCCTTGGCGAGATCGGCGTCCTCCTGCTCGACCTCCTCGATGCAGCGCCGCCAGAAGGCCTTCTCTTCCTCGTCGCCGCGCTGGAAGGCCAGGACGACCGGCAGCGTCACCTTGCCTTCGCGGAAGTCGTCGCCGACCGACTTGCCGAGGGCCGCCTGTTCGGCGGAGTAGTCCAGAACGTCGTCGACGAGCTGGAAGGCGATGCCCAGGGACATGCCGTATTCGCGCAAGGCGGCTTCCTCGGCCTCGGGCCGTTCGGCCACGACCGCGCCCACCTCGGCGGCGGCGGCGAAGAGCACCGCCGTCTTGGCGCAGATAACGTCCATGTATTCCTTCTCGCCGGTCGCCGTGTTGTTGGCGGTCATCAACTGGCCCACCTCGCCCTCGGCGATGTCCGCAGAGGCGTCGGAGAGGATCTTCAGGACCTTCAAGGAGCCGTCGGCCACCATCAACTGGAAGGCGCGCGAGAAGAGGAAGTCGCCGACCAGCACGCTGGCCTTGTTGCCCCAGACGGCGTTGGCGGTCTTGAGGCCGCGGCGCAGGTCGCTCTCATCGACCACGTCGTCGTGCAGCAGCGTGGCGGTGTGGATGAACTCGACACAGGCGGCCAGCGCCACGTGGCGCTCGCCCTCGTAGCCGCAGAGACGGGCCGAGGCCAGCGTCAGGACCGGGCGCAGGCGCTTGCCGCCCGCCGCCACGATGTGCCCCGCAAGCTGCGGGATCAGCGCGACCGGCGACTGCATGCGCTCGACGATGGTGCTGTTGACGCGCTTCAGGTCGTCTTCGACCAGCGCACGGAGCAGGGCGAGCGGCTCGCTCCTATCCTTGTTCAGGTTGGTGGCTCCGGCGACGACGGCCAAGTTTCTAGTCTCCCGACGGGTCTCTTGCATGCGGCCGGATGGCTATGCCTTCTTCTCCGGCTTGGCGCAAGCTGCTTATTGCTGGCAGCATAGGCGGACGCGGGGAAGCGTCAAGCCCAGCCATGGTCAGGCGCCGCCTCCCCGCGGAGGCACGCGCTGAAAGGGGGGTGGGGGACGCCATGAAGGAACTGGTACGCAGCAACGATCCGGTCAAGCTGTCCTGGCTTCAGGCTCTCTTGAGCGATGCCGGGATCGAGAGCTATCTGCTCGACAATCACATGTCGGTGCTGGAAGGCAGCCTGCCCCTGCTGCAACGCCGCCTGGCCGTGCTGAACGAAGACTACGACGACGCCCGCCGGGTCCTTCAGGAAGCGGGCGAAGAGCTGCCGGGCGTGTCATGACGGAAGGAAGCGCCGGTCTGGAGGTCAGCGAGGACCGTCTCTTGGGCGGGCGTCTGCTGTTGCGCCAGCCGCGCGCGGGATTCCGGATCGCCATCGACAGCGTGTTCCTGGCCGCCGCCGTTCCCGCCGGTCCGGGAGAGAGCCTGCTGGACCTCGGCTGCGGCGTCGGCGGGGCGGCCCTCTGTCTTCTGGCGCGCCAGCCCGAGGCGCGGGTCACGGGGATCGATATCCAGCGTCCGCTGGTCGCCTTGGCGGCGGAGAACGCCCGGATCAACGGCCTGGAGAAGCGCTTCGCCCCGGTCGTCGGCGACCTGCGGCAGCCGCCGCCGCGCATTGCGCCCGCCGGCTTCGATCACGTCATGGCCAACCCGCCCTACCTGGAGGAAGGCAAGGCCACGGCCTCGCCCAAGGAGACCCGCCGTCTGGCCGACATGGAGGGGGAGGTCCGGCTGGCGGACTGGATCCGCGCGGCGCTCACCCACGTAAAGGACGGCGGCAGCGTGACCTTCATCCAGCGCGCGGACCGGCTCTCCGCCCTGCTCGCCGGGTTGGAGGGCAGGGCGGGCGCTCTTGTCGTCTATCCGCTCTGGGCGGGGCCGGAGAAACCGGCGCGGCGCGTGCTCGTGCAGGGAATAAAACAGAGCAAGGCGCCCTTCACCCTCGCGCGCGGGCTGACGCTCCACGCCGCGGGGGGCGGTTACAGCGCAGAGGCCGAGCGAGTCCTGCGCGATGCGGGCGCGCTCGATCTTACGGGTTCTTGACCGAAACCCGCGCGGCGGTCATAAGACAGGCCCATGTTGTTCTCCTTCCAGAAGATACTTGTCCTCATCGGCATCGTCGGCGCCGTCTGGTACGCCTTCCGCATGGTCGGGCGCTGGCAGAAGGAGCGCGAGCGCCAGGGCGAGTTCGACAAGCGCAAGGATCAGCGCCGGGCCGAGCAGCGGGCCGCGGAACAGGCGGCCGCGAAAAGCGACCCCAAGGGCGGCAAGTGGCGCGCGCCCTGGTCCAAGAAGGCCGCCGCCGAGGCCGAGGAGATGGTGGAGTGCAAGGTCTGCGGAGCCTACGTGCCCTCCTCCAAGCCGAGCAACTGCGGACGGGGCGACTGTCCTTACTGATTGCCCCTACTGATTGGCGTTTGATTCCCCGAGGAGCGCTGGCTAATCTGCCGCACCTTTTTGCAGCGCAACAGAGGCGATAGAGGACGGTCCGGCGAGAGATGAGCGCCCAGGAAGCCCAGAACGGAAACAAAACGGCGAGCCCCGCGCGCGGTCCCAAGAAACTGGTCGACCGCGAGCGCTGCTTTCAACGCCTGATCCTGACACTTCAGAGCTACTGGGCCGACAAGGGCTGCGTCATCCTCCAGCCCTACGACATGGAGGTGGGGGCCGGCACTTTCCATCCCGCGACCACGCTCAGGAGTCTCGGGCCGGACCACCACTGGAACTGCGCTTACGTGCAGCCCTCGCGCCGCCCGACCGACGGGCGCTATGGCGAGAACCCCAATCGCTTGCAGCACTACTACCAGTATCAGGTGCTGATGAAGCCCTCGCCGGAGAACATCCAGCAGCTCTACCTGGGCAGCCTGGAGGCCATCGGCATCCGCGCCGAGGAGCACGACATCCGCTTCGTCGAGGACGACTGGGAAAGCCCGACTCTGGGCGCCTGGGGCCTCGGCTGGGAGGTCTGGTGCGACGGCATGGAGGTGACGCAGTTCACCTATTTCCAGCAGGTCGGCGGCATCGACTGCCACCCGGTCCCGGTCGAGCTGACCTACGGGCTTGAGCGTCTGGCCATGTATGTCCAGGGCATCGAGAACGTCTACGACCTGGATTGGGACGGGATCGAGGACGCGCAGGGCGGCAAGACCTACGGCGATGTCTTCCTGCGGGCGGAAAAGGAGTTCTCCGCCTACAACTTCGAGCAGGCCGACACCGAGGCGCTGTTCCGCCACTTCGCGGACGCGGAGGCCGAGTGCAAGAACGCGCTCGCCGCCGGACTGGCGCTGCCCGCCTACGACCAGTGCATGAAGGCCAGCCACCTCTTCAACCTCCTGGATGCGCGCGGCGTGATCTCGGTCACCGAGCGCCAGGCCTACATCGGCCGGGTGCGCGCGCTGGCCAAGGGCTCCTGCGAGGCCTGGGTCGGTAAAGGCAACGGCGGGGAGGCGTCCTGATGGCCGAGCTCGTCGTCGAGTTGCGCTCCGAGGAGATACCCGCGCGCATGCAGGCGGGGGCGGCGCGCGATCTCCAGCGCCTGATGGAAGAGGCCCTGAAGAAGGCCGGGCTGGACTACGAGAGCGCGGCCTGCTTCGTGACGCCGCGCCGCCTCGCGCTCACCGTTGCAGGCTTGCCCGAGCGGCAGCCGGACGTGGAGGAGGAAAAGCGCGGCCCCCGCGAGGGCGCGCCCGATCAGGCGATCCAGGGCTTCCTCAAGGGCAACGGCCTGGAAAGCCTGGAGCAGGCCGAGCTGCGCGACACCGGCAAGGGCAACTTCTGGTTCGCCGTGAAGAAGATTGAAGGCAGGCCGACGAAAGAGGTGCTGCCCGGCCTGCTGGAAGGCGTGATCCGCGCCATGCCCTGGCCCAAGTCCATGCGCTGGGCGGAGGGCGAGTTCCGCTGGGTGCGCCCCTTGCGCTCCATCCTCGCGGTCTTCGACGGCAAGGTTCTGGACGGCGGGCTCGACCTGGGCGGCGGCGCGCAGCTGAGCTTCGGCGCGACGGCCAGCGGCCATCCCTTCATGGGGCAGGGCGCTTTCACCGTCACGGACTTCGAGAGCTACAGGAAAGGGCTGCTGGGGCAGGGGGTCGTGCTGGACCCCAAGCAGCGCCGCAACTCCATCGAGAGCCGCGCCGACGTGGCGGCCATGAACCTGGGCGTCCGGGTCAAGAAGGACGAAGGGCTGCTGGACGAGGTCGTGGGGCTGGTGGAATGGCCGACGGTCCTGGTCGGCGCCATCGACGAGAGCTTCATGGACCTGCCGGCCGAGGTGCTCAGCACCTCCATGCGCAGCCATCAGAAGTACTTCTCGCTGACCCAGCGCGACGGCTCGCTGGCCCCGCACTTCCTTCTGGTGGCCGACTGCGAGGTCGAAACGGGCTCGCCGTTGGAGAAGAACATCGTCGCGGGCAACGAGCGTGTCCTGCGCGCGCGCCTCTCCGACGCGCGCTTCTTCTGGGACCAGGACAGGAAGCGCACGCTGCAATCGCGGGTCTCCGATCTGAAGCAGGTGGTCTTCCACGCCAAGCTCGGCACGGTCGAGGACAAGGTGGACCGGATCACCAGCCTAGCCGTGGCGCTGGCGAAGGATATCGAGGGCGCCGAGGTGGACCGTGTGCGCTCCGCCGCGCGCCTCGCCAAGGCCGACCTCACGACCGGCATGGTGGGGGAGTTCCCTGAACTTCAGGGCATCATGGGCCGCTACTATGCCAAGGCAGACAATGAGCACGACGAAGTCGCCGAGGCCATCGCCGAGCACTATTCGCCCCTGGGTCCCAATGACGCCTGCCCCTCCGCGCCGACCTCGGTGGCCGTCGCGCTGGCCGACAAGCTGGACACGCTGGTCGGCTTCTGGGCGATCAATGAGCTGCCGACCGGCTCGAAGGACCCTTATGCGTTGCGCCGCGCGGCCCTGGGCGTGATCCGTCTCATTCTTGAGAACAATCTGCGGCTGGAACTGCTCAGCGTGTTCAACAAGGCCTATGATTGCTACGGCTCCGCGTTCAAGAGGGAGCATCGCTTCAACGAAGGGCACCTTCTCTCCTTCTTCTCCGATCGCTTGAAGGTGGCCTTGAAGGATCAAGGAGTCCGCTTCGACCTGATCGCCGCCGTTCTTGAGGGCGGTGGCATCGACGATCTGGTGAGCGCGATTTCGAAGGTGCAGGCGCTCCAGGCGCTGGTGGAGAGCGAGGCGGGCTCCAACCTGCTCACGGCCTACCGGCGTGCGGCGAACATCGTACAGATCGAAGAGAAGAAGGACGGCGCGCGCTATGCGGAGACGCCGGACGCCAGCCTGTTCGACGCTCCTGAGGAGAAGGCCTTGGCCGATGCCTTGGGCGCGGCCCAGGACAAGGTGCAGGAGGCGCTCAAGGCCGAGGACTTCGCAGCCGCCATGGACGCCCTGGCGGCTTTGCGCGGGCCGGTGGACGCCTTTTTCGACAAGGTGACGGTGAATGCGGAGGAGGCGTCGCTCAGGGCCAATCGCCTGCGGCTCTTGAACGCCATCAAGGCGACGCTCGAAGGTGTCGCGGACTTCTCGAAGATCGAAGGTTAGAAAGGAAGACGGAAAAGCCATGACCAAGTGGGTCTACTCTTTCGGCGGAGGCACGGCGGACGGCCGGGCCGAGATGCGCAACCTTCTGGGCGGCAAGGGCGCCAACCTGGCGGAGATGTCTTCGCTGGGCCTGCCGGTGCCCTCCGGCTTCACCATCACGACCGAGGTCTGCACCCACTACACCGACTCCAAGGGCGGCTATCCCGATGAGCTGAAAGCGCAGCTGGCCGAGGCGCTGGCCAAGGTCGAGCGCGAGGTCGGCGCCAAGTTCGGCGATCCGGAGAACCCGCTGCTGGTCTCCGTCCGCTCGGGCGCGCGCGCCTCCATGCCCGGCATGATGGACACGGTGCTGAACCTGGGCCTCAACGACGAGACCGTGGCGGGCCTCGCCAAGCGCTCGGGCGATGCGCGCTTCGCCTACGACAGCTACCGCCGTTTCATCCAGATGTTCTCCAACGTGGTGCTGGACGTGGATCACCACAACTTCGAGGAGATCCTGGAGTTGGCCAAGGAGGACCGGGGCCTCTCGCTCGACACCGAACTTTCGGCCGAGGACTGGCAGGCCGTCATCAAGCAGTACAAGGAGAGTGTGGAGCAGGAAACCGGCGAGCCCTTTCCGCAGGACCCCGAAGCGCAGCTCTGGGCCGCCATCGCCGCCGTCTTCGGTTCCTGGATGAACCAGCGCGCGATCACCTACAGGAAGCTGCACGACATTCCCGAGAGCTGGGGCACGGCGGTCAACGTCCAGGCCATGGTCTTCGGCAACATGGGCGACGACTGCGCGACCGGCGTCGCCTTCACCCGCAACCCCTCGACCGGCGAGCACCGCTTCTATGGCGAGTTCCTGGTCAACGCCCAGGGCGAGGACGTGGTGGCGGGCATCCGCACGCCCCAGTCCCTGACCAAGATCGCCCGCGAGGAGAGCCATTCGGACCTGCCCTCCATGGAAGAGGCCATGCCCGAGGTCTTCAAGCAGCTGGACGAGGTGCGCGCGCGGCTGGAGGGTCACTACCGCGACATGCAGGACCTGGAGTTCACGGTCCAGGGCGGCAAGCTCTACATGCTCCAGACCCGCAGCGGCAAGCGCACCACGCCCGCCGCGCTCAAGATCGCCTGTGACATGGTCGAAGAAGGCCTCATCACCAAGGAAGAGGCCATCACCCGCATCGACCCGCAGCAGCTCGACCAGCTTTTGCACCCGACCCTCGATCCCGACGCGCAGCGCGAGATGATCGCGCGCGGCCTGCCGGCCTCTCCCGGCGCTGCTTCCGGCATCATCGTCTTTTCCGCCGAGGAGGCGGAGAAGCGGGCCGGGCAGGGCGACGCCGTGATCCTCTGCCGGGTCGAGACCAGCCCGGAGGACATCCACGGCATGCACGCCGCCAAGGGCATCCTGACCACGCGCGGCGGCATGACCAGCCACGCCGCCGTGGTGGCGCGCGGCATGGGCCGGGCCTGCGTGGCGGGCGCCGGAGAACTACGCATCGACTACCGCGCCGGGGTGATCCGTGTGCGTGACGTGGAGCTGAAGGGCGGCGAGGTCATCACCATCGACGGCTCCTCGGGCGAGATCTACAAGGGCAAGGTGCCGACCATCCAGCCCGAGCTTTCCGGCGACTTCGCCGTGCTGATGGGCTGGGCCGACGACATCCGCCGCCTCAAGGTGCGCACCAACGCCGAGACCCCGCTGGACTGCCGCACGGCGGTCAATTTCGGGGCGGAGGGCATCGGTCTTTGCCGTACCGAGCACATGTTCTTCGACGCCGACCGCATCATCTCCGTGCGCGAGATGATCCTGGCCGACAGCACCAGCGGCCGGGAGAAGGCGCTCGCCAAGCTGCTGCCCATGCAGCGCGCCGACTTCGAGGAGATCTTCAAGATCATGGCCGGGCTGCCGGTCACCATCCGCCTGCTCGATCCGCCGCTGCACGAATTCCTGCCGCATCAGGAAGAGGAATACGCCGAGGTGGCCGAGGCCGCGGGCGTCTCCGTCGAGATGCTGCGCGACCGGGTCGCCAAGCTCTCCGAGACCAATCCCATGCTGGGGCACCGCGGCTGCCGTCTCGCCATCACCTATCCCGAGATCTACCAGATGCAGGCCCGCGCCATCTTCGAGGCGGCCTGCAAGGTCCAGAAGGACAGCGGGCAAGCGCCTCTGGTCGAGGTGATGATCCCGCTGGTCTCTCTGGAATCCGAGCTGGAGCGACTGACCGCGCAGGTGAGGGAGGTGGCCGAGGCCGTCTTCGCGGAGACCGGCACCAAGATCGACTATCTTGTCGGCACCATGATCGAGCTGCCGCGCGCCTGCCTCCTGGCCGACCGCATCGCCGAGGAGGCGGAGTTCTTCTCCTTTGGCACCAACGACCTCACGCAGACGGTCTACGGCCTGTCGCGCGACGACGCCGGGAACTTCCTGCCCGCCTATGAGGCGCAGGGCCTCCTGGAGCAGGACCCCTTCGTCTCCCTGGATCAGGAGGGCGTCGGCCAGCTGGTCGCCATGGCCGTGGAGCGGGGCCAGAAGACGCGCCCCGGCATCAAGCTCGGCATCTGCGGAGAGCATGGCGGCGATCCCGCCTCGGTGCGTTTCTGCCACCACACCGGCCTGGACTACGTCTCCTGCTCGCCCTACCGCGTGCCGATCGCGCGTCTGGCGGCGGCCCAGGCCGCGCTTCAGGAAACCGAGCGCGACGTCTGAGCCGCGACGTCTGAGGCCGGCCGGCTCCAGGCGCTATTGGGGCGGCTGAGCGTCGCAGGCGCAGCCGGCGGGCTTTCCGCAAGTCTTTTCCCGCGCGATGCAGCTATCGCCGCAGGCTTTGCCCTTGCGGCAGGTCTTGCAGCAGCGCTGGGACAGCTGCGTCGTCGGATCCCCGGCCTCGGCGCCGCCTCTTTCCAGCAAGCGCTCCAGCAGCAGCGATGGACTCTCCTCGGAAGGCTGCGCCGTCACCGGGCCGGACAAGAGGAGAGCCGCGGCCAGCACCAAGGCGTAGATCAGTGGAAGCCTGCCAGGTCTCATCAGGGACCTTCTCCCGAAAGCGGTATCGTAGATACCTATTACCCGCCAAAAAGCACCCTGCGGCAAGCCTTCAGCGAAACAGGGACAAAAACCCGCTATTTGTGTAACTATTACTGATTGCGACAATCAGCCGGGGTTCGCCGCATGAGGTATGAAAGTGAACAGCATATGGACCGAGTCTCCCGCCTGGTCCGGGTCAAGCTGACGGACGGATCGGAGGTCAAGGGGCGCATCTTCCTGCGCCAGGGCGACCGGGTGTTGGACCTGCTGAACGACGAGCGGATGTTCATTCCCTTCGAGAACGACGAGACCTCGATCATCGTGCTGAACAAGACGGCGATCATGGGGATCTTCGACGACCTGAACCAGAGCACCGGGGTTCGCGAACAACGGAAAGATCCTCGGGCCGAAGATGATTGGTAGAGCGCGGTCGTTCGCAAAGCAGCGTCGCATCTTCTCGCGCCTTGCCTCCTTGCCGGTCTGCGCCGCCGCGCTCCTGGCGCTCGCGATCCTCTTTACCGGCCGGTGGTCGGCGGCCTCTCCCGTCAGCAAGGGCATCATCGGGGAAGACGACCGGGTGATGCTGGACGCCACCGCCGCGCCCTGGCGCTCGCTCGGCAAGGTCAATGTGGCCGGGGAGGTCTTCTGCACGGGAACCCTGATCGCGCCGGACTTGGTCGTGACGGCGGCGCACTGTCTGGTCTGGCCGGGCAGCGGCCGCTTGCGCGCGCTTTCGGACATCCACTTCGTCGCCGGGCGGCACCTGGACGGCTACCTGGGCCACGCCAAGGCGCGCGAGGTTCTCTTGCATCCGGGTTTCGAGTTGAGCGCGCAGCGGGACCTGGCCGAGCGGCACCGCGACATCGCCCTCATCCGCCTGGACCGGGCGTTGGAGCAGGAGCCGCTTGAGCCTCTTTCCGTGGTTCCCGAACAGGGCACGCGGATCGACTACGCCTTCTACGCCAAGGACCGGCGCTACCGCCTGTCCCGCCATGCCGGATGCAGCTTCCGGGAAGCGCGGCTCAAAATCTGGTTGCTGGACTGCGATACCGTGGAAGGCGGATCGGGCGGGCCGGTGTTCATGGAAACGGCGGGGGGCTACCGCCCCGTCGCCATCGTCGTCGGATTCATGATCGCCGATCAGGGGACCTTCAGCCTGGCCGTGCCGTTCTCTCAGTTGACGGCGATGGGCGCGCGCTGAGAGCGCCTTCAGACAGGAAAAAGGGCCGGCGACCCCGCCGTTGTCCGGGTCGCCGGCCCTTCCTCTCCCCCACCAATCGGAAGACTGTAACTGTTAGGCCGTTGCGCCGCGCAGCCGCCGGTTGACGGCGCGAAGACACATGAAGTTGTTGTAGAGCCTGTACGGCGCCGTGACGATCGTCACTACTTGGCGTGCCATGATCCGTTCCTCCCCTTTTGGGTCTCGACAAAAGTGGCGCGGCATTTCGCCCGGAGGCTCCGGGCGGCTGGCCCCCCGTCCCTTGGCGGCCAGCGCAATGATTCTTTCTAACAGATTTCTCTCAAATTGTAATTAAAAAATGTCCATTAAATATCTGAAATCGTTAGATTATTTGTTAATCTATCGTTAAGGATTATGAAGTCATGGCCAAAAAGCAGAAGCCCGCTGTGCGTGACTTCTGGGCAACAGGCACAAGATATGGTTGTCCAAAGAGAAGTGCCGCCAAATATCTCGCTGAAAAAATTAGGGTTTATTAACAAAGTCCTAATGGCTGAAGCTCTGCTTACGCATGAAGCGTCGATCTTTCGATAAAGTTTGAGATAAAATCTCGCCACTGCTGAAACAGGGCGGGAATCTGGCGATGAGTAACGACCGCAATATCAAAGGGGAGGAGGCGGCCCATTCGGTCCTTCGGGAACAGGACCTGGATTGGCTGACCCATGTGGCGAAGGACGAAGCGGGACTGCTGATCCTGGCTGACGCCAAGGGCGATCCGATCGACGCGCAGACTTTGCGCCGCTGTCTGGCGCTGGGCGTGATCGAGCCGATGTCTAGTGAAGAGGGGATCGGCTTCCGGCGGACTGAGCGCGCGCTCGCCTTCCTTCAGTCCGCGCCGCCGAGCGTGAAGCGCGACATGGCGCAGCTGCGTACGCTGCTGGACGCGCCCAACAGCCCCTTCCGGCTGGCGCAGACCGGCGGCGGCGCCGCGCTGCAACGCCGCATGCAGATCGCCGGAAGCTCGGTGCTGCTGCTGACGGCGGCGGGCTTTGCCGCCTGGGTGGCCAGCTACTGATCGATCCACTGGAAGCGCCGTAGCGCCCTTCTACTTTCAAAAGCTGTTGCAGTCGCGCGGCCGCCGGGCTCTCCTTGGCGGCCAGAGCCATGACCGATTCCAGACGAGGGGACCCGTGACCATGACCACCAAACCGCTTCGCGTCGCCCTGGGCGGCTTCGGCGCCATCGGCCAGGCCGTTGGCCGCCGCCTGGACCAGGGGATCGAGGGCTTGGAGCTGGTCGCCGTTTCCGCGCGCGACCACGAAAAGGCCAAGGCGAACATGGCCGACTTCAAGAAACCCGTTCCGGTCCTGGACCTGGAGGCGCTCGCCGGGCAGGCGGACGTGGTGGTGGAGTGCGCGCCCGCCAAGGTCTTCGACCAACTGGCCGGCAGCGCCATCGAGCAGGGCCGCATCTTCGTTCCCATTTCCGTGGGCGCGCTCTTGCCGCGCATGGCGCTGATCGACCGCGCCAAGGAGACCGGCGCGAAGATCCTGGTGCCGACCGGCGCTCTGCTCGGGCTGGACGCCGTCAGGGCGGCGGCGGAGGGAGAGATCGAGAGCGTGCGGCTGGTGACGCGCAAGCCGCCGGGCGGCCTCGCGGGCGCGCCGCATCTTCTGGAGAACGACATCTCGGTCGAGGGCTTGACCGAGGCCAAGCTGGTCTTCAAGGGCAGCGCGCGCGACGGCGCCATCGGCTTTCCCGCGAACGTCAACGTGGCCGCGGCGCTGAGCCTCGCCGGCATCGGCCCGGACGAGACCACCCTGGAAATCTGGGCCGACCCCTCGGTCACGCGCAACACCCACACCATCACGCTCGAATCGGACAGCGCGCGGCTCACCATGACCATCGAGAACATTCCCTCGGCTGAGAATCCGCGCACGGGCAAGATCACCGCGCTGTCGGTGATCGCGGCCCTGCGCCGGCTCACCGCCACCCTTCAGGTGGGCAGCTGAGTTTCTGTCCAATTTAAAGAAATTTTTAATTAATGAGCTGTTTAATCATTCTGGCTTATCAAAGGAGCCCTTGAAGGTTCCTGACGAACAAGACGTGAGTTGAGATTTGGCGACCAGAGCGATTCCAGGATCCCAGCAATGGCGTGAGGCGGTGGCGCGTGACGGCGTCGGCGCGACCGCCGGGACCGTCCGCGGCCATGATGTGGACTATTCCGAGGTGCGCAGCGAAATGGCGCGCTTCAAGCGTCCCAATACCCTGTTGGGCGTCGCCCTCTTCCTGTTCGACTACGGGCTCTGGGTCGCGGCGATCGCCGGGGTGCTGTTCCTGCCCGATCTCTGGATGAAGGTGGCGGCGGGCGTCGCCGCGGGCTTCAAGCAGGCGACCCTCATGGTCATCGCCCATGACGCGGGCCACGGCAACACCACCACCTCGAAGAAGCTCAACCGCTTGATTTCGATCCTGGGGTTCATGCCGACCCTGTTCAACTACCGGCTCTGGCTCTACGACCACAACAAGTCGCACCACTATGCGACCAACGACCCGCACCGCGATCTCTACAAGCCCTTCTCGAAGGCGGAGTTCGACGCGCTGCCGCGCTGGCGCCAGGTGCTGGAGAAGGTCTACCGCACCCCGCTGGGCATGGGGCTCTACTACCTCCTGGAGCGCTTTCCCCTCTTCAAGCTCTTCCCGACCCGCTATTTCCCGGAGCGGCTACATAAGAGGGCCTGGTTCCACTTCGGGCTCTTGATGGTCTACACGGTGGGTTTCGTCGGCCTGCTGGCCGCCGCCCCCATCTACTCAGGGACCGGGAGCCTGACGGCGGTGCTGCTGGGTTTCCTTCTGCCCTTCTACGTGGCGGTGCACCTCTTCAGCTTCACCACCTACATGCAGCACAGCCACCCTGAGATTCCCTGGTTCGACAGTGCGCCGGACCGCCATCTCTTCCGTCAGGAAGACATCTCCGCCCACATCGTCTTTCCCAAGTGGTATCAGGCGCTCAGCTATCACATCCACGAGCACCCGGCCCACCACGTGAACCCCAACATCCCCTTCTACCGGGCGGGCAAGGCCCAGGCCCGGCTGAACGAGATCATGGGGGAGCAGGCCGTCTCGACCCGCTGGACGCCGGGCTGGTACCTGCACTGCATGCGCACCTGCCGCCTCTACGACTACGAGAACCACCGCTGGCTCGACTGGGACGGCACGCCGCTCACCGGCTGCCTGCTGCGCCCGCACCTGCAAGAGCGCCTGGCGGAGAAGGCAGAAGCGCAAGCCAGCCGGACAGCCGGCGCGGTCGCGTGAGCGGCTCTTGATCCAAAGGAAATTCTGAAAGAAGCTGGTGCCGCCGGACAGATTTGAACTGTCGACCTCTCCCTTACCAAGGGAGTGCTCTACCCCTGAGCTACGGCGGCGATGCGATGGGGGCGCGGCCAGCGGCCCGCCCCGGAAAAGCGGGCGCAAGATGCCACCGGCCCCTCGCAAAGGCAAGTCCCGAATTCGGCTTTCAGGCAGGCCTGTCTTGACGCTTCGCGCGGCAGGGCGCAGATAGAGCCCATGAGCGAGAAGAAGACCGAAAAGGACACCGCCGCCCAGCAAAGGGAGCGCAGTGGGAAAGACGCCAAGACGACCCGCGAGGCGCGTCTCGCCGCCGCCCTGCGCGACAACCTGAAGCGCCGCAAGCAGCAGGCCCATGCGCGCAAGTCCTGATACGCAAAGCTCATCGAATCGCCGCGAATCGCCGCGCAGCTACCCCACTCCGGCCTGCTTTGCCCGGCAAAAGAG
>JARRJC010000020.1 GCA_037379885.1 Limibacillus sp. | reverse complement strand
CGTCGGTTTCCACATCGACGCAGATGAAGGCCCACTTGGGAAAGCTGCCGACCTTGGCGATCACCGGGCGGTTGAGGGGCACGTCGGCGGCGCGCACGGTCAGCTTCGTGAAACGGGGGCTGCTCATGTCTCTTGCTCGGTCCCGGTCTTCGCGGCCTGATCCATGGATCCCTCTCCGTCTTGACCATCGGCATCGAGAAAAACCAGCAGGACCTCGGCCATCGGACCGAAGGCCCGTAGCGCGACATGGTCCAGCCACATCAGATTATCGCACATGCGTTCGATCAGGCCCACCGATTGCGAAGCTTTGCGAGAAGCCAAAACGGCGGCGCTCCGATTGAACCCTTCGGGACTTAACGATCTTCGATCTCAAGGTCGAATAGCGGGCGGGCTATTGCTTGGCAAGGAGTGATCTGGCGAACAGCGCAATAGAGGGGGCCGTCCTTGATTTCCTCAAGCACCTTGCGGGAGCGCCCCAGGGCCGACCTCCTGCTCTGGAAGGTCGGGGCTTTCGGCGCTCTCGCCACGGTCATCGGCAGGTACCTGCTCGTCAGCCGGCTGATCGGTCAGATAGTCGTCGTAGTCCTCGCTGAGCGGCACGGTGCCTGGCGTGGCCACGGCGTAGGCGGAGGCTTGTTCGTCCCCGAGCGTGGGCGCATCGCGGCGCATCATGCGATAGAAGGTGAAGAGCGCGATGGCGCCCAAAGTTGCGGCCATGTAGAGGAAGTATCCGCCGCCGCCGAGAAGCTTCATTAGCCATGACGCCGACGGCGCGCCCAGCGCCGAGCCCACGGAATAGGACAGCACGATGGTCGCCGCCGCCGGGACCAGGGAGGAGACCGGCAGGCGGTCGTTGGTGTAGGCCAGCAGGACTGCATAAAGCGGGAAGATGGCGACGCCCGTGACTGCCGCGGAGGCGAGCAGGAGCTCGGGC
The DNA here is from genome assembly GCA_037379885.1 of Limibacillus sp. Lineage (NCBI taxonomy): Bacteria > Pseudomonadati > Pseudomonadota > Alphaproteobacteria > Rhodospirillales > Rhodovibrionaceae > Limibacillus > Limibacillus sp. The sequence continues at coordinate 44,927 of JARRJC010000020.1, read as the reverse complement.
GACAGTGGCCCCGCCAGACTCAACATGAAGAAAAAGCCCGTGGCGGCGCTGCCGCCCAGCGTGATGACGCCGATCATCAGGCGCCGGTCGAAGCGGTCGGAAAGCCAGCCGACGGGGTACTGAGCCACCAACCCGGCGACCATCGCCGTGGTCATCAGGTAGGCGACCCAGTCGCCGGAGAGGTTCATCTGCTCGCCGAAGCTGGGGCTGAGCCCCATGAAGGCGCCCTGACAGGCCGAGAGCAGTACCAGCCCGACCAGCCCCAGAGGCGTCTCCCGGTAGAGACGGCGGACGCTGAAGCGCTTCTCGCCGCCGTTCGGATCCTGGGCATCACTGACCGGCGCGCTGGCGCGAGTCAGCGTCACGGGAATGAGCGCGAAGGAAACCATGATTGAGGAAATGACGAAAAGATCGAAGCCGCGCGGGTCACCGAGCTGCGCAAGCATCGGACCCAGCGCGTAGCCCCCGAAAGCCGCCGTCCCATACACCGAAAGTAGGCGCCCGCGCAGCTCGTTGCTGGCCCGCGCGTTCAGCCAGGACTCCACCACCATGTAGAGACCTGCGAAGGAGAACCCGGTGACCAGGCGCAGAACGCCCCAGGCGATGGGATCGGGCAGCAGGGGGTGTATGAGAGCGACGCCGGAGACCAGCGAGCCGTAGGCGGCGAAACTGCGGATATGGCCCGCTGAGCGGGTGATCGCCGGACAGATCTGTGAGCCCACGCCGAACCCGATGAAGTAGCAGGCCGAAACGAAGCCCATGGTCTGGACCGAGATTCCTTCCAGGTTCGCGCGCAGACCGAGGGCGACGAACTGCAGGCCGTTGCCGGCGAGCAGGAAAGAAAAACCGAGAATGAGGGCGGCGACAGACAAGAGGACGGAGCGCATGGGGGTGGGTTCTGTCATGGACGCCTACGCAGAAGAGCGGCTTGGGGTTGCTTCTCGGGGCGACGCCCCCTTGTTGGTCGTTTGTTGGAATGACGGAGCCATAGACCGCCGGGGGTCGTCTCGCTCAGGCGCGCCAGGAAACTTTCTTGTTCGCGCCCTGTCTCTAGAGGCTCTTCCAGAGACGGTAGGCCCTGAAAGCTCCAGAGTAGAAGAGCCGCCGGGATTCGCGCAGAGGTTCCTCCCAGCGTTCCGTGAGCGCCAAAGGCAGCTCTTCCTCGCCAATGTGGCCCGCGATCAGGTTGGCCAGCGCCTCTCCGAACACCGTGCCGGGTGAGATGCCCCGCCCGTTGTATCCGATGGGGACGTAGAGGCCGGGCTCCGGCGACAGGAGGCGGGGCAGGTGGTCGCGGGTCATGGCGATGCGCCCGCTCCAGGCCGCCTCCCAGGAAACCGGCCCGAGACCAGGGAAGATCCAGCGCAGCGTCTTGTTCCCCCAGCGCTTGGTCAGGGCCGCGTCCCGACCGTAGAGCGCACCCATAGAGCCCAGCAGCAGGCGGCCCGCCGCATCGACCCGGACTGCGGTCATGATCTTGCCGGTGTCCCAAAGTCCCTCCCGCCCCGGAAGAATTCCGCTGGACTGCCCGCCGAGAGGCGCGGTGGCGAGTTGGTAGAAGCTGATGGGCGTGAAGGCGCGCTCCAGTCCCGGCAGTAGGTCTGCGCTGTAGGCGTTGGTGGCCAGGATCGCCTTGGGGGCTGTGACCGCACCCTCCGCCGTCTCGACCCGCCAGAGGCCTTCGCGGCGCTCCAGCTTCATTACGGCTGAAGCGCCGTGGAGGTCTGCGCCTGCGTTGATCGCCGCCCGGGCGAGGCCGCGCACGTAGCCCATGGGATTGATCGTGCCGGCGCGCGCATCGAAAAGGCCGCCCTTGAAGACCTTGGTGCCGGTCCGCAGCGCTGTTTCCTGCTCATTCAACAGAGTGACCGGCGCGCCCAGCTTCTGCCACTGCGCATGACGCCGCTTCAGATCGGCCAGCCCGGCCCTGTTGTGGGCGGCGTGGATCGTGCCCTCGCGCACCGCCTCGCAGTTCATCTGATGCCGCTCAATCAGTGAGAAGACCCGCGCCGGTCCTTCGGCCAGGGGTTCGCAGAGGCGGCGCGCCGCCGCCTCTCCCATGGCCGCTTCGATGTCGCCCGGCGGCATCCAGAGGCCGGCGTTGACCAGACCGACGTTGCGCCCGGAACCGCCTTCGCCAAAACCGGCGGCCTCCAGCAGCACGACGTCCTTTCCGGCCTCCGCGAGGCGCAGCGCCGCCGCGCAGCCGGTAAAGCCGCCCCCGACGATCACAGCCTCGGCCTGCCGCTCGCCGCGAAGCGGTCCGGTTTCCGGCGGCTGTGGCGCGGTCTGGTCCCAAAGGGATAGGCGGCGCGTCAGGGTGTTTGCGGCAGGCATGGCGGCGGTCTAACTCCTCGGAACCAAGCGCCGGATGACGGCAGGCGGGGCCTTGCGCTACTCTGTCAAAAGTCGTTTGATCCCCATAACACCGCGCCGCTGGAGACGCCAGCATGACCGACAGCAAGTTCTATCCCATTGCACACCACTGGGGCCGCGGTGTGGCCGAGGTCCGCGGCGGCGAGCTGGTCGGCGTGCGCGCGCCCGATGATGATCCCGACCCCTCGCCGATAAACGAAAACATTACCGAGGCCGTCAGGGGACGCGCGCGGATCGGACGTCCCCACGTCCGCAAGTCTTTCCTGGAAAAGGGCGCGGCGGCCGGCGGTGAAGGAAGGGGCGGCGAAGCCTTCGTGCCCGTCTCCTGGGAACGCGCGCTGGACCTCGCGGCCAGGGAGATCGACCGGGTGCGTCGGACCCATGGCAACAAGGCGATATTCGGCGGCTCCTACGGCTGGGCTAGCGCCGGGCGCTTCCACCACGCGCAGAGCCAAGTTCACCGTTTTCTCAACTGCATCGGCGGCTATGTGCGCAGCCAAGGGAACTACAGCTATCACGCCGCCCTGGTCTTGATGCCGCACATCGTCGGCAGCTACGCGCGCCACACCCGCGAGTACACGCCCTGGCCGGTAATCGAAGAGTCCGGCGAACTGGTGGTCATGTTCGGCGGCGTGCCCCGCCGCAACGCACAGGTCGGCGCGGGCGGCCTCGGCAAGCACAGGCTTTTCGAGGAGATGCTCTCCTGCCGCCGCGCGGGCGTAGAGTTCGTGTCGATCTCCCCCTATCGCGGGGATGCGGCAACGGAGCTGGAGGCGGAGTGGCTCGCGCCGCGTCCAGGCAGCGACACGGCCCTGATGCTGGGCCTCGCCCACACGCTTCTGAGCGAGGGGCTGCACGACGAAGACTTCCTGGCGCGCTATTGCGTCGGCTTCGACCGTTTCAAGGACTACCTGCTGGGCCATCCGGACGGCGAGGCCAAGGACGCGGACTGGGCCGCCGAGCGTTCAGAGATCCCGGCGGAGGCGATCCGCGCCCTGGCGCGCCGCATGGCGGGTAGGCGCACGCTCCTGCTCTGCACGGCCTCCCTGCAACGTGCGGAATATGGCGAACAGCCTATCTGGATGATTGTTGTACTGGCGGCGATGTTGGGACAGATCGGTCTGCCCGGCGGCGGCTACGGCGTCGGCTACGGCGCGGATGGGAACATCGGCATCACGGCGCCGGGCCCCGGCTACCCGTCGCTGCCACAGGGCGAGAACCCGGTCGCGGACTTCATTCCCGTGGCGGCCATCGCCGACATGCTGCTGAAGCCCGGCGAACCCTTCCAGTTCAACGGGCAAGACCTGATCTACCCGGAGATCCAGCTGGTCTACTGGGCGGGCGGCAACCCCTTTCACCACCACCAGGACCTGAACCGCCTCGTCGAGGCGTGGAAGCGGCCGGAGGTGGTGATCGTCAACGAGATTTCCTGGACCGCGACCGCGCGCCACGCCGACATCGTCTTTCCCGTAACCAGCGCCCTGGAGCGCAGCGACATCGGCGCGAATTCGGCCGAGAGCTACCTTCTCGCCATGCCGCAGGTGATCCCGCCCGTCGGCGAATCCCGTAACGACTACGAGATCTTCTCCGGGTTGGCCGAGCGGCTGAGCGCGGTCGAGGCCTTCACCGAGGGCCGCAGCGAACGCGAATGGCTGGAGCTCTTCTGGTCACAGGCCCGCCAGCGCGCCGCCCGTGTGGATGTGGAGTTGCCCAGCCTCGAGGAGTTCTGGTTGGGCGGCTCCATCGAGCTGCCCGAGCGTTGGACGGAGCGTGTCTTCCTTTCCGCCTTCCGCCGCGATCCCGAAGCCAATCCCTTGCCGACGCCCAGCGGCAGGATTGAGATCTTTTCCGAGACCATCGCCTCATTCGATTACGACGACTGTCCGGGCCACCCGACCTGGATGCCGCCCAGGGAATGGCTGGGGGCCAAGACGGCCGTGCGCTTCCCGCTGCATCTCCTCTCCGGCCAGCCCGAAGCGCGGCTTCACAGTCAGCTCGACAATGGCGCCTATTCCCGGAAGTCCAAGATCAAGGACCGCGAGCCGGTTCTGATCAACCCGGAGGACGCGGCGGCGCGCGGGATTTCCGACGGCGAGGTCGTGCGGCTCTTCAACGAGCGCGGCGCCTGCCTCGCAGGGGCGAGAGTGACGGAGGAGGTCCGCCCCGGCGTAGTCTTCCTCAACACCGGAGCCTGGTACGACCCCTTGGAGCCGGGCCGCAGCGGCAGCCTGGAAAAGCACGGAAACCCCAACGTGCTGACCCACGACCGCCGGACCTCGCGGCTCACCCAGGGGCCGGCGGCCCACTCTACCTTGATCGAGATTGAACGCTTCGAGGATGAGCCGCCGCCAGTTACGGCTTTCGAGGCGCCGGTTCAGCTAACGCCCTCGGGCTAGTCATGGCGCGCCTCTCGGCGTAGCCTCTTTCGATAACGACCCACGCCATCGACCAGAGGAGGCCCTGAGCCCGCCATGTCCGGTTCTTTGTCAAAGTCAGAGCAGGGGTCGGCCCTGCCCTTCGACCCGACCCACAACCAGTCCCTGACCGAGGAGCGGCGCGATCTCGCCGCCGCTTTCCGCTGGACCGCCCGCCTCGATATGCACGAGGCCGTGGCCAACCACTTCAGCTTGGCCGTCGACGCCGAGGGACGGCGTTTCCTGATGAACCCCGGCAGCCGGCATTTCGCGCGCCTGAAGGCCAGCGACATGCTGCTGATCGACGCCGCCGCCGAGAACGGCGGACCGGATGGCGACAAGCTGGACCCCACCGCCTGGGCGCTGCACGGTGCGATCCACCGGAACCATCCGCAGATCCGCTGCGTGCTGCACGTCCATTCGCACTACGCGACGGCGCTTTCGGTTCTGCAGGACTGCGTGCTGCCGCCGATCGACCAGACCTCCATGCGGTTCTTCAGGCGCATGACCGTGGACGAGGGCTTCGACGGCATGGGGCTCGGCGACGAGGCCGAGCGGGTGGCCCGCGCCGCCGATCCCGACAAGCCGATCCTGGTGCTGGCCAACCACGGCGTCATGGCCTTCGGGCGCGACACCGCCGAAGCCTTCGACCGCCTCTACCACTTTGAGCGGGCCTGCCGCACCTACCTGACGGCGCTCGCCACCGGGATTCCGCTACGGGTCGCCAGCGACGAGGTCGCCGAGAAGACCGCGCGCCAGTGGGAGGGGATCGACAGCGATTTCCCGCGCGAACATCTGGAGGAGCTGAAGGCGATCCTGGATCTGGAAGAGCCGGACTACGCCGACTAGGCCGGCGTTCGGAGTTGCGGGGGGAGCGGCATGGCGGACTCAAAAAACGGCAATGGCAAGGACCCGCAGGCGGCGACCCCGGTCTCGCAGGCGGAGCGTGTGCGTCAGGTCTTCGAGAACGGCCAGTACCCCTACACAAGGAAGCTGGGCCGCGCGGCCTACGAACTGCACAAGGCGGCGCTTCAGGTCGAACTCTTGAAGGTGCAGTCCTGGGTGAAGGAGACGGGCCAGCGGATCGTGATCGTCTTCGAGGGGCGCGACGCCGCCGGCAAGGGCGGCACCATCAAGCGCTTCATGGAGCATCTCAATCCCCGCGGCGCGCGGGTCGTGGCGCTCGACAAGCCCGGCCAGCGCGAGAGCGGCCAGTGGTACTTCCAGCGCTATGTCCAGCACCTGCCGACGGCGGGCGAAATGGTCCTCTTCGACCGCTCCTGGTACAACCGCGCGGGCGTGGAGCGGGTCATGGGCTTTTGCACGCCCGCGGAATACCTGGAGTTCATGCGCCAGTGCCCGCAGCTGGAGCGCATGTGGACCCGCTCGGGCATCCTGCTCTTCAAGTACTGGTTCTCGGTCACGAAGGAAGACCAGGTGAAGCGCTTCGAAAGCCGGGAGCGCGACCCCCTGAAGCGCTGGAAGCTCTCGCCCATCGACCGCGCTTCCCTCGACAAGTGGGAGGAATACACCGAGGCCAAGGAGGCGATGTTCTTCTACACCGACACCGCCGATGCGCCCTGGGTGATCGTCAAGTCCTCCGACAAGAAGCGCGCGCGCATCAACTGCATGCAGCACTTCCTCGCCGCGCTCGACTATCCGGGCAAGGACGAGAGCGTGGTGACCGGGCCCGACCCCCTGCTGGTCGGCTCGACCCACCATGTGACGGGCCGCGCCCAGTTCGCCGGTCTGGGAGCGGAACCCAGCGAGTGAAGACCTATAGCAGCTAGAGCGGGTCCAGCTCCGCGCGGCGGCGCTGGACGATCCTGAGCGCGACCGGCACCCAGAGCGCGGTGGCCCCCGTCCAGGCGGCGGCCAGCACCATGACGCCGCCCATGGTCAGCCCGGCGTCCAGCAACAGGCCCATGACCGGCGGGCCGATGGCGGTGGAGAAGACCATGAAGGCGGCGGAGAGCGCGCGGATCGCGCCCAGGTGCGCCAGGCCGTAGAGCTCCGCCCAGAGCGCCGTGCCGATGGTGTGGTTCATGCCCGTGGTGGCCCCCTGCAGCAGCATCAGCGCGTAGACCCATAGCGGATCGCCCGCAAGGCCGATCACCAGGAAACCCCCGGCCATGGGCCAGAGCATGAACTGAAAGAGCCAGCGCGCGGAAAAACGGTCGATCAGCCGTCCCGAAAGCAACCCGAAGACCACGTTGGAGAGCGCGTAGGTGGCGAAGCCCGCCGCGAAATCGCTGAGCGCCCAGCCCTTGGCCTCGACCAGCGGCACCTGATGAAAGAACAGGCCCGTCCCCAGGCAGGGCGCGGCGAAAAGCGCGGGCAGCAGCAGATAGAAACCCGGGTCGCGCAGCACCTGGCCCCGCGTCCAACCCTCCTCGGCGGCCTTCTGCTCGGCCTCGCTGGGCGCGGGCTCGGCGCCCTTGCGCGGGACGCGCGGCTTTGCCGCCAGCCAGAGGAAGAGCGGCAGCATCGCAAAGAGCGTCACGGCCGAATAGAGCAGCCAGGATTCGCGCCAGCCGACCCAGGCCATCAGCGCGACCGCCATCAGGGGAAAGAAGGCCTCGCCCGGCGCATGGCCCATGCCCGCGATGGAGAGCGCCTTGCCCCGGTTGCGGTTGAAGTCCCGGGCCGTGACGGTCATGGAGGCATGGCTCATCAGGCCCTGCCCGAAAAGGCGCAGCAGCAGCAGCGTCAGGTACAAGAACAGGAGCGAGCCCAGAAAGGCTTGCAGGTACATGGCCAGGCAGGCGACCGCCATGCCGCAGAGAATGATGCTGGTGAAGAGCCAGCGCGGCAGGGAGTCGACCTGCTTTCCCGCCTGGATCATCAGGGCGGCGCTGGTCAGGGTGGCCGCCATGTAGAGCAGGCCGTACTCGCCCGGACTGAGCCCATAGAGCGCCATGATCTGCCCGCCGTAGACCGCGATGAAGGCGGTCTGCCCGAAGGTCGAGTTCAGCGACAGCAGGAACCCGTAGGACAGGCTGCGCAGATTGCCGAGGATGAAGCGGAGGTAGGCCAAGCTGGCTCGCGGTGGCTGGTTCGGTTGATCTGAAAAAGGCGTCTGAACGAGAAGCGCCTCTTCTACACGAGCCGGGGCTCCGCCGCCAGCGACGGTGCTCCAATGCTCTCCCGGAGACATCCGCGTCGGATTTCCGATAGCATGAGTCGAGCGCACACGCATCGCCCGGTCCGGCTGGGTCTAGTCTTCGGCGCGAAATGGCCGGATGGCGGTTCGCTTCCACCTTCCCCTTCGGCCCCACCACCCTGAAGCTTGAGGTGAGCCCAGCATGAAGTCCCATACCCAGGTTGTCGTGATCGGCGGCGGTGTCGTCGGCTGTTCGGTGCTTTATCACCTGGCCAAGTTCGGCGTCACCGACTGCGTCCTGCTGGAGCGCGACGAGCTGACCTCCGGCTCCACCTGGCACGCCGCCGGGGGCATGCACACCATCAACGGCGACCCCAACGTCGCCAAGCTGCAGAAGTACACCATCGAGCTCTACAAGGAGATCGAGGAGCTCTCCGGCCAGGCGACCGGGCTGCACATGACCGGCGGCGTCATGCTGGCGGCGACCGAAGCGCGCTTCGACTGGTTGAAGGGCCTGGCCGCCAAGGGCCGCTACCTCGACATCGAGGCCGAGATCATCACGCCCGAGAAGGCGCACGAGCTGATGCCGCTGCTCGACCCCAGGCAGTTCGTCGGCGCCATGCGCACGGTCGTGGACGGGCACCTGGACCCCTCCGGCACCACCCACGCCTACGCCAAGTCGGCCCGCAAGCTGGGCGCGGAGATCTATCGCCACACCAAGGTCGAGGACCTGGAGCAGGAGGCCGACGGCACCTGGAGGGTGATCACCGACAAGGGCGATATCCTCTGCGAGCATGTGGTCAACGCCGGCGGCCTCTGGGCGCGCGAGGTCGGGCGCATGGTCGGGCTGGAACTGCCGATCCTCGCCATGGAGCACATGTACCTGATCACCGAGGACATGCCCGAGGTGGCGGAGATCAACCGCACCACCGGCAAGGAAGTGCTGCACGCCGTCGACTTCGACGGAGAGCTCTATCTGCGCCAGGAGCGCGGCGGCATGCTGATGGGCACCTACGAGAAGGCCTGCGTGCCCTGGTCGGAGAAGGAGACCCCCTGGGACTTCGGCCATGAACTGCTGGAGCCGGACATCGACCGCATCGCGCCCTCCCTGGAGGTCGGGTTCGAGCACTTCCCGGCCTTTCAGTCGGCGGGCATCAAGCAGATCATCAACGGCCCCTTCACCTTCGCGCCCGACGGCAACCCGCTGATCGGCCCGGTGCGCGGCATGACCAACTTCTGGTCGGCCTGCGGCGTCATGGCGGGCTTCAGCCAGGGCGGCGGCGTCGGTCTGGCGCTGGCGCGCTGGATCATCGACGGCGATCCCGGTTTCGACGTCTGGGCGATGGACATCGGGCGCTACGGCGACTGGGCGACCATCAAGTACACCAACGCCAAGGTGCGCGAGAACTATTCGCGGCGCTTTTCGATCCGCTTCCCGAACGAGGAGCTGCCCGCCGCGCGCCCGCTCAAGACCACGCCGATCTACGACCGCCTGAAGGCTTTGGGCGCGCAGTTCGGTGCGGCTTACGGGCTCGAGGTGCCGCTCTGGTTCGCGCCGGAGGGCGTTAAGGACGAGTTCTCCTGGCGCCGCTCGACCGACTTCGAGCATGTCGGCGCGGAGGCGCGGGCCGTGCGCCAGTCCGTCGGGCTCTCCGAGATCTCCGGCTTCGCCAAGTACTCGGTCTACGGCCCCGGCGCGCGCGACTTCCTGGATCATGTTCTGGCCTGCCGCCTTCCTCAGGCCGGGCGCATGACGCTGGCGCCCATGCTGAAGGAGGACGGCAAGCTGATCGGCGACTTCTCGCTCGCCAACCTGGACGACGAGGAGTTCTTCATCGCCGGGTCGGGCATCGCCGAGGAGTATCACATGCGCTGGTTCGCCCAGCACATGCCCGAAGACGGGTCGGTGGTGATCGTCGCTCACGGCGCGGGGCTGGTCGGCCTCTCCGTCGCCGGGCCCAAGGCGCGGGAGGTGCTCCAGTCGGTCACCGAGCAGGACCTCTCGAACGAGGGCTTCCCCTTCATGTCGATCGCCTGGATGGAGCTGGGCATGGCCCCGGCGCTGGTCGGGCGCGTCTCCTTCACCGGCGACCTGGGCTACGAGATTTGGTGCCAGCCGGAATATCAGCGCTACCTCTTCGACCTGCTGCTGACGGCGGGCGCGCCGCAGGGCATCAAGCTCTTCGGCAGCCGCGCCCTGAACGCGCTGAGGCTGGAGAAAGGCTTTGGCGGCTGGGCGCGCGAATACCGGCCCGTCTACGGCCCCTACGAGGCCGGGCTCGGCCGTTTCGTCGCCCTGACCAAGAACGCGGACTTCATCGGCAAGGAGGCCGCGCAGGAGATGAAGGCCGCGGGCGGCGGCAAGCTGCGCTTGCGCTCCTTCACGCTGGACGCCAAGGACGCCGACGTGATCGGCGACGAGCCGATCTGGTTCCAGGGCAAGGTGCGCGGCTGGGTCACCTCGGGCGGCTACGCCCATGCCTCCGGCAAGTCGGTGGCCATGGGTTATGTGGAAAAAGAAATCGCCGACGAGGCCGAAGGCTGGGAGATCGAATTGCTGGGCGACCGCCTGGCCGCCCACCTGCAGGCCGAACCGCTGTTCGACCCGCGGGCGGAGCGGATGCGCGGCTAGGCTTTCCGCCGGTCAGTAGACGCAGGCGAAGGTGATGGTGCCGTCGGACTCGTCGTCGTCCAGCATCTGCGCGTCGTTGCCGTAGGAGGCGCAGTGCGCGTCGGCCACGTCATAGGCTTCGCTCACGTTGCCCAACAGCACGCCGTCGATGGTGATCGTCGGGGCCGACTTGTTGACCGTCCGGTTGGTGGCGCAGCCACCCAAGCCGAGAACGGCCGCCAGCAACAGTACGCCAGCGGCTTTGCTTTTAACTCCAACCGTCATATCGCCCTCCCGCGCGGTGGATCGTCTCAAGGCTTCTTTACCGTGAGCAACTATAGCGGAAAAGTCCCGAGGGTTCGATAAACGGATGGCGCGACGCCGCCGTTTCAGTTCAGGAGGCCCAGGGTCTCGGCGACCTCGCGGTCATAGAGCCCCAGGATGGAGACGTGATCGCCGTCCTCGACGATGAAAAGCTCGGGCGAGGGGGCGAGCGCCGCCAGGTCGCGGGCCATCTCGACCCGGATCACCCGGTCCTCCGCGCCGTGCACGATGAAGACCTTGGCCGTCGAGGCTTCTGCGATGCGCAGGTCGCTGCGGAAGGGGTCGCGCATCAAAAAGCCGGGAATGAAGGGATACTGACGCTTGGCGATGGCGAGCGCGGAGGTGAAGGGCGATTCGAGATAGAGCGCCTCCACCGGCCGCTGGGCGGCGACGGCGATGGCGATGGCGCTGCCCAGGGAATGGCCGTGCAGGATCACGGGATGATCGCCGCCCAACTGCGTCCGCAGGAAGTCGAGAGCCGCCAGCCCGTCGGTGATCAGGCCCTCCTCGGAGGGGCTGCCGCTGGAGCCGGGATAGCCCCGGTAGGCGGGCGCCAGCAGGCCGACGCCGCTGTCCCGCCAGACCGGGTCGCGCGCGAAGCGCTCGGCGTGCGGCTGCGGGGTCGACCCATTGCCGTGAAAGGTGAGGAGCGTCGGCTTGCCCGCATCGGGCCGCCGCCAGTAGGCCAGCAGCCGTTCGCCGTCCGGCGTCTCCAGGCCGATCCGCTCCAGCCCTTCGATGCTTTCGTGAAAGCCGGGGTCCGGCGGCGCCACGGCCCAGGCCGGAAAGACCATGTCGCGCTGCTTCACGTAGAGAATCCCGACGAAGCCCAGATAGGCCGTCACCCCCGCCACGGCGATTCCCGTCAGCAGCATGCGCAGTCTCCGTAAGAAGAGGGCAGCTCCCATTCCCTCACACGCGTTCCTTCACGCTCTCCATCACCACGAAGGTGGAGGTGTTGGCGACATGCGGCAAGGCCGAGAGCGCTTCGCCCAGGACGCGCCGGTATTCCGCGATGTCGCGGGTGCGCACCTTCAAGAGGTAGTCGAAGTCGCCGGCGATCATGTGGCACTGCTCCACCTCGGGCAGGCGCAGCACCGCCTTGTTGAAGGCCGCCAGCGCCTGGGCCCGCGTGTCGTTGAGCTTGACCTCGACGAAGGCGACGTGGCCCGCGCCCAGCTTTTCCAGGTCCAGCAGCGCGGCGTAACCGCGGATGTAGCCTGCCTCCTCCAGCCGCTTGACCCGCTGCTGGCAGGGCGTCTTGGAGAGGCCCACCCGCTCGGCCAGACCGGTGATGGGCAGGCGGCCTTCGGCCTGAAGTTCGGTCAGAATCTTCCGGTCAATGCGATCCAATTGGCCTGATATATTCATGAACTGTAGCCCTGATGTTTCTCTGATGCCTCTCAATATAGACGTTTCGACTGGATTTCTGAACAAATTGGGAAATACGCCTTCTGACGATGCCCTAACTTCGCGCATCTGCCACGCTACCATGCTTGGATTAAGGAAGGAGTGCCGCCATGACCAGCAACCGCCCCGCCGCCGACTTGAGAGAGGCCATTCGTCAGCACTACCTGCCGGACGAGGCCGAAGCGGTGCGCAACCTGGCGGCCAGAGCCGGTCTCTCGGACGAGCAGCGCAAGTCGATCTCGGCAGAGGCCGCCGCCCTGATCCGCGAGCTGCGCGCCAAGGGCGCGCACGGGACCATGGAGTCCTTCCTCAACGAATACGGCCTCTCCTCCAAGGAGGGCATCGCGCTGATGTGCCTCGCCGAGGCGCTGCTGCGCGTGCCCGACGCGGAGACCATCGACGAGCTGATCCAGGACAAGATCGGCCCGGCCGATTGGGAGCGGCACATGGGCCACTCCAGCTCGACCCTGGTGAACGCCTCGACCTGGGCGCTGATGCTGACCGGCCAGGTGCTGAGCGAGGGCGAGGAGCGCGGCCTCAGCCGCACGCTGCGCGGCATGGTGCGGCGCCTTGGCGAGCCGGTGGTGCGCACCGCCGTCGGACAGGCTATGCGCCAGATGGGCCAGCAGTTCGTGCTGGGCCGCACGATCGAAGAGGCGATGGAGCGCGCCGAGAAACTGGAGGGCAAGGGCTACAGCTATTCCTACGACATGCTGGGCGAGGCGGCCCGGACCGAGGCCGACGCCCGCCGCTATCACCTCTCCTACTCCGATGCGATCTCCGGCATCGCCAAGGCCTGCAAGGGCGAGGTGCGCGACAACCCCGGCATCTCGGTCAAGTTCTCCGCGCTCTATCCGCGCTACGAGATGGGCCAGAAGGAGGCCGTGCAGGACAAGCTCGCCCCGCGCGTGCTGTCGCTGGCGACCCTCGCGCAGTCGGCCAACATGGGCTTCAACGTGGACGCCGAGGAGGCCGACCGCCTCGACCTCTCGCTCGACATCATCGAGGAGGTGCTGTCCGATCCCGCGCTGGAAGGCTGGGATGGCTTCGGCGTGGTGGTGCAGGCCTACGGCCCGCGCGCCTGGTACGTCCTGGACTGGCTCTACGATCTGGCCGAGCGGCTGGACCGCAAGATCATGGTGCGCCTGGTCAAGGGCGCCTATTGGGACACCGAGGTCAAGCGCGCCCAGGTCATGGGTCTCGACGGCTTTCCCGTCTTCACGCGCAAGACCAACACCGACGTCTCCTACATCGCCTGCGCGCGCAAGCTGCTCTCCATGACCGACCGCATCTACCCGCAGTTCGCCACGCACAACGCGCACACCGCCGCCGCGATCCTGGAGATGGCCGACGATCCGAAGGCCTTCGAGTTCCAGCGCCTGCACGGCATGGGCGAGGCGCTGCACGAACTGGTCAAGAAGAAGGGCAAGACGCGCTGCCGCATCTATGCGCCGGTCGGCGCGCACCGCGACCTTCTGGCCTATCTGGTGCGCCGCCTGCTGGAGAACGGGGCCAACTCCTCCTTCGTCAACCAGATCGTCGATGAGCGCGTGCCGCCCGAGACCATCGCCGCCGATCCCTTGGAGGCGTTGGAGAAGATGGGCGACCAGATCGCCAACCCCTACATCACCCGGCCCGCCGATCTCTACGGCGCGGCGCGCAGGAACGCCAAGGGCTGGGACATCACCGATGTGACCACCATGCGCGAACTGGAAGAAGCGCGCCGCCCCTTCCTGACCGGCGAGTGGAAGGCTGAGCCGCTGCTGGCCGCCAAGGGCGCCGCCCAGGGCGAGACCCGCGAGATTCGCAATCCCTCCCGCCCCGAAGAACGGGTCGGCAGCGTGCGCGATGCCAGCCCGCAAGAGGTCGAGGCCGCCATCGCCGCCGCCGCCGAGGCGCAGCCCGCCTGGGACGCGCTGGGCGCCGACAAGCGCGCTGAGATTCTGGAGAAGGTCGCCGATCTCTATGAGGAGAACGCGCCCGAGCTCTTCGCGCTCGCCAGCCGCGAGGCGGGTAAGATCCAGCTCGACTGCGTGGCCGAGGTGCGCGAGGCGGTCGACTTCCTGCGCTTCTACGCGAACGAGGCGCGGCGGCTCGAGCGTTCCGAGCCCGGCTCGGCGCGCGGCGTCTTCGCCTGCATCTCGCCCTGGAACTTCCCGCTGGCGATCTTCACCGGACAGATCGCAGCGGCGCTCGCCGCGGGCAACGCGGTGGTCGCCAAGCCGGCTGAGCAGACCTCCTTGATGGGCTGGCGCGCCGCGCAGCTGATGATCGAGGGCGGCGTGCCGCTGGGCGCGCTGCAACTGCTGCCCGGCGACGGGGCCGCCGTGGGCGCGCCGCTGGTCTCCGACCCGCGCATCGCCGGCGTCTGCTTCACCGGTTCGACGGACACCGCGCAGCGCATCCATAAGGGACTGGCCGAGAAGGGCCAGCCCGACGCCACCCTGATCGCCGAGACCGGCGGCATGAACGCCATGATCGTCGATTCCACCGCGCTGCCGGAGCAGGCCGTGCGGGACATCGTGGCCTCTGCCTTCCAGAGCGCCGGCCAGCGCTGTTCGGCCCTGCGCGTGCTTTATGTCCAGAAGGACGTTGAGAAGACCGTCATGGAGATGCTGAAGGGCGCCATGACCCTGCTGCGCCAGGGCGACCCCTGGGCCTGGTCGACCGACGTCGGCCCGGTGATCGACGAGGAGGCCGCCGAGGGCATCCTCGCCCACTGCCGCAAGATGGAAGAGGAAGGCCGCCTGATCGCCAAGCTCGACCCGCCCAAGGGCGGCGGTCTCGGCGCCGGGCACTTCGTCGCGCCCGCGATCTACAGGATCAAGGGCATCCACGAGATGGAGCGGGAGATCTTCGGCCCGATCCTGCACGTCTGCACCTTCGAGGCGGAGGATCTGGAGAAGGTCGTGGAGGCGGTCAACGCCACCGGCTACGGCCTCACCTTCGGTCTCCACACCCGCATCGAGGAGCGCGTGCAGCGCGTGGTCGAGGACCTGAAGGTCGGCAACGTCTACGTGAACCGCAACCAGATCGGCGCCATCGTCGGCTCCCAGCCCTTCGGCGGCGAGGGGCTGTCCGGCACCGGCCCGAAGGCGGGCGGACCCAACTATCTGCGCCGGTTCCGCAAGACCGAGGAGGACTTCACCCCGCAGGAGAGCGGCGGCAAGCCGGGCGAGATGCTGGACGCCAAGAGCGTGGAACAGGCGCTCGCCAAGCTGTCGCACGAGGGCTGGGCTGCGCGCGCCGACCGCGTTTCGGTCCTGAAGAAGCTGGCCGCCGACCTGGAGACGCCCTTCGCCGAAGCGGCCAAGGCGGCGCTCGCCGCCGCCGGGCGCGTGGAGCTGGAGCCCGAGACGCTGCCCGGCCCGACCGGGGAGAGCAACCTCCTGAGCCTCCATCCGCGCGGCAAGATGGTCTGCCTCGGCGGTCTGGAGGAGGGCGGCAGCGCAGAGACCGCGCTGGTCCAGGCGCTCCAGGCTTTGGCGATGGGCAACGCCGTCCTGATGACGGCGCCCGGCAGCAAGCCGCTGGCCCAGGCGCTGGCCAAGGCCGGCGCGCCGGTCGCGGCCCTGGAAGGCGTCGTTCCGGCGGAAGCCCTGGGTGCGATCGAGGGCGCCTCCGGCTACGCGCTGGTCGGCGCGGGCGAGGCGCTCCGGCCCTACCGTCAGGCCCTGGCGGGCCGCGACGGGGAAATCCTGCCGCTGATCACCGAGGCGATCAGCCCCTACAGCTACATGGTCGAACGCGCGCTTTGCGTTGACACCACGGCGGCGGGCGGCAACGCTCAACTCCTGGCCAGTGCGGACAAGGGAGAGGCGGTCGCGGCATGACCGAGCAGGAGTATCACGCGGACCTTCGGGCCAAGGGCTACAGCCCGGCGGTCGAGAAGACCTGGGAGGCCGGGCGGCTCAACGACGACCATACCCACGAGGGCGATCTCTATCTGCTGATCCTGGAGGGAGAGATGGTCGTCGGCATGGAGGGGAAAGACCAGCGGCTGACGCCCGGCGAGACCTGCGAAGTGCCCGGCGGACTGACCCACAGCGAGCAGGCGGGCGGGGCGGGCGTCCACTTCCTGGTCGCCACCCGCTGAGTAGACAGACCGGAGACGCGGCCCTAGGCTTTTCCCTGCCGTTCGCGGCGGGAGAAAAGCGATGGGCGCCCCCCAAGAACACCCCCGAGAACACCACTGAAAAACAGATGATGGCTTGATCCCGATGCCCCACAAGCGCTTCCGAAAGTTCAACACCGGCGAGACCTACCCGGAGCAGAAGCTGGACAACGACCTCTGCCAGGTGGTGGTCGCCAAGGGCCAGATGGTCTTCGTGCGCGGCCAGATCGGCCAGAATCTCGAGACCTCCGAATCGGTCGCCATTGGCGATCCGGAAGGCCAGACGCGTCAGGCCATGGCGAACATCAAGCAGTTGCTGGAGGAGGCGGGCTCCCAGCTCGGCCACATCTGCAAGATCACCATCTACATCGTCGATCCCCGCTACCGCGAGGCGGTCTATCGGGAGGTGGGCCGCTGGCTGAAGGGCGTGCACCCCGTCTCGACCGGTCTGGTGGTGAGCGCGCTGGCCCGGCCCGAATGGCTGGTCGAGGTCGACGTCATCGCCGTGATCCCGGAGGAGTGATGCCGTCATGCGCCATCTGAGCGAGCAGCAGAAGACCGCCTTCGAGCGCGACGGCTACCTCGTCATCGAAGAGGCCGTGACGCCGAAGCTGCTGGACCTGCTTCGCGAGGACATGGCCGCCTGGATCGAGGAAAGCCGCAGCCAGTCGCAGAACTACGGGGAGACCGTCAACGGCAAGCCGCGCTTCGACCTCGATCCCAGTCATGGGCCCGATCATCCCGCGCTGCGCCGGGTCAACGCGCCGCTTGAGGTCTCGCTGGCCTACTTCGAAGCCGCCAGCGAGGCCTATCAGGTGGACGCCGTGGCCGAGCTGATCGGTCCCGACCTGCGCTTCCATCACGCCAAGATCAACGCCAAGCAGCCGGGCAGCGTGACCGCCGTCGGCTTTCATCAGGACTTCTGCTTCACGCCGCACAGCAACGACGATCTGGTGACCAGCCTGCTGGCCGTGGACGAGATGACGGCGGAGAACGGCGCGCTCGAAGTGGTGCCGGGCAGCCACCGGGGTCCGCTTCACAGTCTCTGGCACGCCGGGCGTTTCACCGGCCAGGTGAGCGAGGAGGTTGCCGCCGAGGCCCGGCGCGCGGCGGTCACGGTGACGGCGCCCGCGGGCGGCGCCTGCCTGATGCACACGCGCCTGCTGCACGGCTCCGCCGCCAACCGGACCCAGAGCCCGCGCACGCTCTTCATCTCGGTCTACGCCGCCGCCGATGCGCGACCGCTCTCGCCCAATCCCATGCCCAGCCGTTACGAGGGCATGCTGCTGCGGGGCGTGGACCGGGGCCGCGTACGCTCCCAGACCTTCGAGATGGAGTTGCCGGAACTGCCGTCGGGCGCGTCCTTCTTCGAGCAACAGGCGGCGGCTGAGAAGGAGCCCGCCGCATGACCTTTTCGCTTTGCGCGCGCTGCGCCGAAACCGGGATGCTGGGGCTGGCCGTCTCTTCTTCCTCCCCCGCCGTGGCGGCGCGCTGCGCCTCCGCGCGGGCGGGCGTCGGCGCGGTCGCCAGCCAGAACATCACCGATCCAAAGCTGGGCGGCCTGACGCTCGACATGATGATCACCGGGGCCGACGCCAAGCAGGCGCTGGGCGCGGTGGTGACGGCCTCGCCCAACATCGAATACCGCCAGCTGATCGCCATCGACGCCAAGGGCGTGACGGCGGGCTTTTCCGGCCAGCACACGCTGGGCACCCACGCCATGGCGGAGGGCTGGGACGCGGTGGCCGCCGGGAACCTGCTGGACAACGAGGGGGTGCCCGCGGCCCTGGTCGAGGCCTTCGAGGGCGCCTCCGGGCACCTGGGCGACCGGCTGGTGGCGGCCATGCAAGCGGGGCTCGCGGCGGGCGGCGAGGCCGGGCCGCTGCATTCTGCGGGCCTCATGATCGTGGACGACGTGGACTGGGCCGTGGCCGACCTGCGCGTCGACTGGAGCGAGGGCGACCCCATCGAAGAGCTGGCCCAACTCTGGCGGCTCTACAAACCTCAGCTTGAGGACTACGTGACCCGCGCGCTGGACCCCACCAAGGCCCCCAGCTACGGGGTGCCGGGGGACGAATGACCGGGCGACGAGTGACCTGATTCCCTCACGCCGGCGGCGGCAGGCGGGGGCTCTTCTTGACCTGATTGAAGGCGAAGGAGGACTCGATGGAGGCGATGCCCTCGATCCGGGTCAGGCGCTCGCGCACGAAGCGCTCGTAGGACTCCAGGCTCTGGCTGACCACGCGCAGCAGATAGTCGCGCGCCCCGGTCATCAGGTAGCACTCCTGCACCTCGTCCAGGTCCTGGATCGCCTGCTCGAAGGCGCGGATCGCCGCGTCGGTCTGACGCTCCAGCCGGATCGAGACGAAGACGTTGATCGGCAGGCCGTAGCGCTGCTGGTCGATCAGGGCCGTATAGCCGCGCAGGATCCCGTCGGCCTCCAGCTTACGCAGGCGTCTCAGACAGGGCGAGGGCGACAGCCCCACCCGCTCGGCCAGTTCCTGGTTGGTGAGGCGCGCATTCTCCTGCAACGCCCCGATGATTCGGCGATCTATTGCGTCCATGTCGGCAAGATTAGCAGAATATGCCAGAGATTTACAAAAATTACCGGAAGATCGCAAAGACCTGTCCCGCTGCTTCTGGCATGATCTGCCGAGCGTAGAGAAACCCTGGGCATAGAAGAGCGCGGCATGACCAAGAACAGCATGACCAAAACCCGAACCAAGAAGCTTGCGGGCATGACCACCCTGAAGGCGCTGGAGCAGAAGGTGCTCTGGCTCGCCTCCTGGACCATCCACAACGCCAACCACCTGCGTCCCAAGGACGAGATCAAGGTCGGCGGGCATCAGGCGTCCTGCGCCTCGATGGTCACGCTCATGACCGCGCTCTATTTCCGGGTTCTCCGGCCGCAGGACCGCATCGCGGTCAAGCCGCACGCCTCGCCTGTGTTCCATGCCATCCAGTACCTCCTCGGCCACCAGACGCGCGAGAAGCTGGAGACCTTCCGCGGGTTCGGAGGCGCGCAGTCCTACCCCAGCCGCACCAAGGACGTGGACGACGTCGATTTCTCGACCGGCTCCGTGGGTCTCGGCGTGGCGATCACGGCCTTCGCCTCGCTCATTCAGGACTACGTGCGCTCCAAGGGCTGGTCGAAGGACCGGGCGGAGGGCCGCATGATCGCCCTGGTCGGCGACGCCGAGCTCGACGAGGGCAACATCTACGAATGCCTTCAGGAAGGCTGGAAGCAGGGCCTGCGTAACACCTGGTGGATCATCGACTACAACCGCCAGAGCCTCGACGGCGTGGTGCGCGAGGGACTCTACGACCGCCTGGAGGGCGTGTTCCGCGCCTTCGGCTGGGACGTGATCACCCTGAAGTACGGCGCGCTTCAGCGTGAAGCCTTCGCCGAGCCGGGCGGAGAGAAGCTGAAGGCCTGGATCGACAGCTGTCCCAACCCGCTCTATTCCGCCCTGATGTTCCAGGGGGGTGCTGCTTGGCGCAAGCGCCTGATGGACGAGATCGGCGATCAGGGCCCGGTCACCGCGCTCCTTGAGAAGCGCAGCGACGGGCAGCTCGCCGAGTTGATGGCGAACCTGGGCGGCCATTGCCTGGAGACCGTGACCGAGGCCTTCGAGGGCGTCGACCACGACCGCCCGGTGGTCTTCATCGCTTACACCGTCAAGGGATGGGGCACGCCGCTGGCGGGGCACAAGGACAACCATGCGGGTCTCATGACGCCCGACCAGATGGAGGGTTTCCGCCAGCAGATGCAGGTCCGCAAGGGCCACGAGTGGGACCCGTTCGAGGGCCTCTCCCAACCTGAATCGGAGCTCAAGAGCTTCCTGGAGACCGTGCCCTTCAACGCCGAGGGCCGGCGCCGTCTGGAAGCCGCGCCGGTGGCGGCGGAAGCGCCGGTCATGATCGACGAGAAGGTGATCGCGACCCAGGCCGCCTTCGGCAAGGTGCTGGATCAGCTGGCGCGCGGCGACAGCGCGCTGGCCGAGCGCATCGTGACCACATCGCCCGACGTCACGGTCTCCACCAACCTCGGTCCCTGGGTCAACCGCCGCGGCCTCTTCGCGCGCGACGCCATCGCCGACACCTTCCGCGACGAGCGCATCCCCAGCGCCCAGAAGTGGCACTTCGCGCCCGAAGGCCAGCACATCGAACTGGGCATCGCGGAGATGAACCTCTTCCTTCTGTTGGGGGCCGCGGGGCTGTCGCACTCGCTGTTCGGCGAGCGGCTGCTGCCGATCGGCACGCTCTACGATCCCTTCATTTCGCGCGGTCTCGATGCGCTCAACTACGCCTGCTACCAGGATGCACGCTTTCTCCTGGTCGCAACGCCGTCCGGGGTTTCCCTGGCCCCGGAGGGCGGGGCGCATCAGTCTGTCGCCTCGCCGCTCATCGGCCTCTCCCAGGACGGGCTCGCCTCCTTCGAGCCGGCCTATGCCGATGAGTTGTCGCTGATCATGCACTGGGCCTTCGACTACATGCAGCGCGATGGGGAGGGCGATCCGAACGAGCGGACTTGGCTTCGCGACGAGACCGGAGGTTCCGTCTACCTGCGGCTTTCGACCCGTCCGCTGGAGCAGATTTCCCGCCCGGTCACGGAAGAGTTCACCCAGGGCGTGATCGACGGCGGCTACTGGCTGCGCGAACCCGGCCCCAACTGCGAAGTGGTGATCGCCTATCAGGGCGTGATCGCGCCCGAAGCCATCACCGCCGCCGGGATGATCGGGGAAGATCGGCGCGACGTCGGCGTACTGGCCGTTACCTCGGCCGACCGCCTGAACGCGGGCTGGCAGGCCGCGCAGCGCGCGCGCATCCGCGGGCAGGCCGATGCACTCAGCCATGTCGAGCGCCTGATGGCGGGCTTGCCGCCGCACTGCACGCTGGTGACCGTGATCGACGGCCACCCGGCGACGCTTTCCTGGCTGTCCGGCGTCTACGGGCACCGGGCGGTGAGCCTGGGGGTCGAGCACTTCGGCCAGACCGGCACCATCGCCGACCTCTACCACCACTACGGCATCGACGCGGACAACATCGCCGCGGCGGCCGCGGCCATGGCGCCCGGCCGCCCGGTCAAGCAGCTCCGCTTCGTCGGATAGGCAGCGGCGCTACCAGCCCATTTCCGAGCGGCGCAGCTTGATTGGGAACTGCTCGCGCAGCCGCCCGTCGAGCTCGCTGGAAATGTGGCGCGGGTGCGCGCCCTCCAGGATCTCACGCTTGCGGGCGCTGGCCGTCTCGACGAGGTCCGGCTTGCCCTTCTCGACCCACTCCTTGGGGCTCGTGCGGTCGCCGATCTCCGGATAGACGTAGTCGCGCTGCATCAGGGTCAGGGTCGCCTCGTGGCCCAGGTAGTGGCCGGGCCCTTCCGTGCAGACGTTCCGTATCACCTCCAGCGAGACTGAATCCTCCGTCACCTCGATGCCGCGCACGCAGCGCTGACACTGACCGATCAGGTCGTTGTCCAGGATCAGGGTCTCAAAGCAGAACCCCAGCAGGGAGGCATGCATGCCCGCGGCCTCGTAGACCATGTTGAGGCCCGAGAGGCCCGCCATGACGTTGGAGATCCCCTTTTCCCACCCGGCCTGCATGTCCGGCAGCTTGGAGTCTGCCATGCCGGCGGCGGCGCCGCCCGGCAGGTCGTAGAACTGGGCCATCTGGGCGCAGGCGGCGCTCAGCAGAGCCTGTTCGCCGGAGCCGCCCGACATGGAGCCGGTCCGCAGGTCCGAGACGAAGGGCCAGGTGCCGAAGATCGCGGGCGCGCCCGGCTTGATCGCGTTGACGTAGGCGAGGCCGCCCAGCACTTCCGCCGTCGCCTGCACCACCGCCCCGGCCAGCGCCGGTGGCGCCGTCGCCCCGGCCTGTCCCGCCGAGAGCAGCAGCACCGGCATGCCGCCGTGCACGCAGGCCTCCAGCACCCGGCAGGCGTCCTCGGCGAACTTCATGGGCGGGACGACGAAGCAGTTGGAGTTGGAGACGAAAGGCCGCTCGCGCCAGGCCGCCTCGCTCCCGGCGACCTGATGGAGCAGATCGAAGACCGTCTCCATGTTCTCGCCGACCGTGAAGGAGCAGCCCACGTGCTTGCGCGTGCCGGCCAGCGCCGGATAGAGCGTGTTGATGTCCAGCTCCAGCAGGTCCTCCACGTCGCAGGGCGTCATGGGCCGCTGGAAGAAGTGCACGTTGTCGAGGACCTCAACAATCCGTGCGGCATCGTACATATCCTTGACCGTGGCGTTGCGATAACCGGGCTCGGCCACATCCACCATCATGGTGGCGGCGCCCGCGGTCCCATAGTGGACCCGCGTTCCGCCCGGATGGATGTCGAAGGCCTCGTCCCGGCCATAGAGCGTGAAGCCCCGGCCCGCCTTGGCGAGCGTGTCCTCGATCATGGCGCGGGGGAATCGCAGGCGTCCGTCGTCGCCCAGCTTCGCGCCCGCCGCTTCGCAGTACTCGACGCAGGAAGGGATGGGTTGGCCGAGGCCGATCTGCTCCAGGGCGTCCAGCGCCGCCGCGTGGATGCGCTGGATCCCGGCCTCGTCGAGCGCCTTGTAGGTGCCGCCCTCCATGCCGGGACGGATCGGCTTGATGTCTTCGGCCAGCGGTGCTGCGCGCAAGGCCCGGCGGGCCTCGCGGCCGCCCCGGCGGCGGCTTTCGGTGGGGAGCTCTTGTTCGGCTGTCATGGCCGGACTCCTAATAACAGGGTTTCCTCGAAATTCTCTTTGGTTCGCATCGTCACAGTTTCACGCGCTCGCCCTTGGGATCGTAGAGCGGCTTCAACGACGCCTCGGCGGGAACCCGCGTTCCCGCCACCTCGATCTCGTAGCTTGAGCTCAACTGGGTCTTGGCGTCCTCGCCTTCCTCGGCGGGCACGTAGCCGAGACCAATGGCCCCGCCCAGCCAATGCCCGTAGTTGCCTGAGGTGAGCCGCCCGACCATCTTGCCGTCCCGCAGGATCGGCTCGTTGTGGTAGAGCAGCGGTTCGGGATCCTTGAGCTTGAACTGCACCAGCCGCCGCGCCAGGCCGCTCTGCTTCTTCTTCAGGACCGCCTCGCGGCCCAGGAAATCGCCGAAGGCTCCGGCGGGCTTGTCCGTCTTGACCGCGAAACCGAGACCGGCTTCCAGGACATGGTCCTCGTCGGTGATGTCGTGGCCGAAATGGCGGAAGGCCTTCTCGATACGGCAGGAGTCCAGTACGTGCAGTCCACAGAAGGCCAGGTCGCTGTCCTGGCCGCGCTCGGCGATGCAGTCGAACACATGAACGGCCATGTCGCTTGACACGTACAGCTCCCAGCCCAGTTCACCGACGTAGGAGATGCGGTGCGCACGGGCCAGACCCTGCCCGATCTCGATCTCCCGCGCCGTGGCGAAGGGGAAGGCGTCGTTGCCCAGGTCCTGCGGCGTCAAGGCCTGGAGCAGGTCTCGCGACTTGGGGCCCATGACGCAGATCACGGCCTCGGCGGCGGTCACGTCGATGGCGACGCAGTGCGCCTCCTCCGGCGTGTGGCGCTGTAGCCAGGAGAGGTCGCGCCTGAGCGTCGCGCCGGGGGTCACCACCAGGAAGGAGGTCTCGGACAAGCGGGTGATCGTGACATCGGCCTCGATCCCGCCGCGCTCGTTCAGCCACTGTGTATAGACCAGACGGCCGGGCTCGACCGCGACATCGTTGGCGCAGAGCCGCTGAAGCACGGCCTCCGCATCGCGCCCCTCGACGCGGATCTTGCCGAAGGAGGTCATGTCGAAAAGCCCGACGCCCTCGCGCACCGCACGGTGTTCGGCGGCGGCGTAGTCGAACCAGTTCTGGCGCTTCCAGGAATAACGGTACTCCGCCGTCTCGCCCTTGGCGGCGGCCTCCGGGGGCAGGAACCAGTTGGCCCGCTCCCAGCCCGCCGCCTCGCCGAAGCAAGCGCCCCGTTCAGCCAGCCGGTCGTGCAAGGGTGACGTACGTACGCCCCGCGATGTTGCGTACTGGCGGTAGGGATAGTGATCGGCGTAGAGCAGGCCCAGGGTCTCGCTGACCCGCTCGCTCAGATAGCTGCGGTTCGCCTGGAAGGGCTGCATGCGCCGGATGTCCACGTCCCAGAGGTCGTAGGGCGGCTCGCCGCCCTCCATCCATTCGGCCAGTGCCTTGCCCGCGCCGCCCGCCGACTGGATGCCGATGGAGTTGAACCCGGCGGCGACATAGAAATTCTTCAACTCCGGCGCCTCGCCCAGTAGGTAGCGGTCGTCGGGGGTGAAGGACTCCGGCCCGTTGAAGAAGGTGTGAATGCCCGCCTCGGCGAGCTTGGGCATGCGCGCCACGGCCTTTTCCAGGATCGGCTCGAAGTGGTCGAAGTCCTCGGGCAGTTGGTCGAAGCAGAAGTCTTCCGGGATTCCCTCCATGCCCCAGGGCTTCGCGTTCGGCTCGAAGGCCCCCAGCAGGATCTTGCCCGCGTCCTCCTTGTAGTAGGCGCATTCATCGGCGACCCGCAGCACCGGCAGATTGCCGGGCAGGCCCTCCACCGCTTCGGTCACGATGTAGAAGTGCTCGCAGGCGTGCAGCGGCACGGAAACACCGGCCATGGCGCCCACCTCCCGGCCCCACATGCCCGCGCAGTTCACGACGTACTCCGCTTCGATCGGGCCCTGGTCGGTCTCGACCCCGGTGACGCGGCCCTTGTCCTGACGCACGCCGGTGACCTTCACGTTCTCAAAGACCTTGGCGCCCCGGTTGCGCGCGCCCTTGGCCAGCGCCAGCGCGATGTTGGCCGGATCGGCCTGCCCGTCGGTCGGCAGGAACACGCCGCCCTTGACCCCGTCGAGGGAAACCAGCGGGTATTTATCGCCGCAGGCCTCCGCGCTCAGAACCTCGGCCTCCAGCCCGAAGGTGTGGGCCATGGAGGCGCCGCGCGACAGCTCCTCCATGCGGTCGTCGGAAAGCGCCAGCGCCAGCGAGCCGTGCTGGCGAAAGCCCGTGGCGACGCCCGTCTCCTGCTCCAGCGAGCGGTAGAGTTCGGCCGAGTACTTGGCGAGCCTGGTCATGTTGTAGGTGGCGCGCAGCTGGCCGATCAGACCGGCGGCATGCCAGGTGGTGCCGGAGGTAAGCTGCTTGCGCTCCAGCAGCACCACGTCCTGCCAGCCGAGCTGGGTCAGGTGGTAGGCGACCGAGCAGCCGATCACGCCGCCACCGATGATGACGACGCGGGCCTGGGTGGGAATGCCGCTCATGACCGTCTCCTCAGGCTTTCAGCCGTTCGTTGGCGGGATCGTAGAGCGGGCCCTCCACCACCTGGGCGGCCTTGCGCTCGCCCAGGATCTCGACCTCCAAAGCCTCGCCGACCCGGATCAGGTCGCTGCGCAGGTTGACGAGGGCGAGGGACCGCCCGATCCGGTGGCCATAGCCCGCCGAGGTCACCAGCCCGACCTGATCGCCGTTCTTCCAGACGGTCGAGAGATAGGGCGCCTCGGCGCTCAAGTCCTCTTCGAAGGTCAGGGTGGCGAAGCCGGTGGCCGACCCCTGCTGCTTTTCCTTCTCCAGCGCGGCCTTGCCGACGAAGTCGCCCTTGTCCCAGGCGACGAAGCGCTCCAGCCCGCCCTCCAGGATCGTGAAGTCGGTGGAGAGGTCCAGCTTCCAGGAGCGGTAGCCCTTCTCAAGCCGCAGGGACTCCAGGGCGTAGATGCCGAAGTCGTGGATGCCGTGGGCCTCGCCGGCCTGCCAGAGTTGCTCGTAGGCGCCCGCCAACTGCTCCATGGGAACGTGAATCTCCCAGCCCAGCTCTCCGGCGTAGGAGACGCGCAGCGCATGGCCGCGCGCCATGCCGATCACCGCCGGCTGGTGGCTGAGCCAGGGGAAGGCGGCGGAGGAGAGGTCGTTCTCGCAGACCTGGGCCAGCACCTCCCGGCTCTTCGGGCCGGTCAGCACCAGCGTGCCCCAGGCCGCGGAGACGTTCTCCAGGGTAAAGCCCGCGTCCTGGGGCCAATGGGCCATGAGCCAGTCGCGGTCGTGCCATTCCGCGCCCGCCCCGGTCATCAGCCAGAAGCGCTCCTCGGCGAAGCGGGTCACGGTCATCTCGGTGACGATCCGCCCGCCCTCGTCGGCGAAGTAGACCAGCCCGATGCGGCCCACCTTGGGCAAACGCCCGGTGATCAGGCTCTCCAGCCAGGCGGCGGCGCCCGGCCCCTCGATCTCGAAGCGGGAGAAGCCGGGCAGATCCAGGATGCCGACGCCCTCGGCCACGCCGCGGCACTCCTCGCCCACGGCCTCGAACCAGTTGGCGTGGTGGAAGGTGAGCGGGGTCTCCGGGTCGTCCTTTCCGGGGCGCGGGAACCAGCAGGCCCTCTCCCACCCGGCGCGCGCGCCGAAGACCGCGCCCTTGGCCTTCAGGATGCCGTAGAGCGGCGAGGTCTTGGCCGGCCGTCCGGCGGGCCTCTCCTCGTTCGGGAAGCCGATGGCGTATTCCCGCTGATAGAGCTCCACGGCCTTGGCCCGGGTGTACTCCTTGGTGGCGTAGCTGGTGAAGCGCCGGGGGTCGACCGACCACATGTCCCACTCGGTCTCTCCGTTGACGATCCACTCCGCCGTCACGCGTCCCGCGCCGCCGCCCTGGGTGATGCCGAAGGAGAAGACGCAAGCCTCATAGGCGTTGGGAACGCCGGGCATGGGTCCGATCAGCGGGTTGCCGTCGGGGGTGTAGGGGATCGGGCCGTTGATCACCTTGGAGACGCCCGCCGTGCCCAGGATGGGAACGCGCCGGCAGGCGTCCTCGATGTAGTACTCCAGCCGCTCCAGATCGTCGGGGTAAAGCTGGAAGGAGAAGTCGCTCGGCATGGGGTCGTCCTTGGACACCCAGTGCGGCGTCGCCTGCCACTCGTAGGGGCCGAGGATAAGGCCGTCGCGCTCCTGGCGCAGGTAATAGGAGACGTCCGGGTCGCGCAGCAGCGGCACCTGCTCGCTGCGCGCCGAAAGCTCCGGAATGGACTCCGTGACCAGAAACTGGTGCGCCATGGTGACACAAGGGATGTCGCGCCCGAAGAAGCGCCCGATCTCGGCGGCCCGGTAGCCGGCGGCGTTCACCACGATCTCGCAGGTCACCTTGCCGAGCGGCGTGGTCACCTCCCACTCGCCGGAGGGCGTGCGCGTCACGTTCTCGACCGGCGCGAAGCGGATGATCTTCTGGCCCAGGTCGCGCGCGCCCTTGGCCAGCGCCTGGGTCAGCTGCGCGGGATCGATGTCGCCGTCGGTCGGGTCCCAGACGCCGCCTTCGATGTCGTGAACCTCCAGGAAGGGGTGGGCGGCCTGCATCTCCGCGGGGGTCATCAAGTCGAACTCGATGCCCTGATGGCGGGCCATGGAACAGACGTGGCGGAACTCCTCCATGCGGTCGCGGCTGTGCGCCAGGCGGATGGAGCCGGTGTTGTGGTAGTTCATGGGGTAGTCGACCTCGTCGGCCAGCCGCTTGTAGAGGCTGGTCGAGTGGCGCTGCATCTTCATGATCGACCAGGAGCCGGAGAAGGTCGGGCAGTTGCCCGCCGCATGCCAGGTCGAGCCGGAGGTCAGCTCGTTCTTTTCCAAAAGCAGACAGTCGCGCCAGCCCATCAGAGCCAGGTGGTAGAGGACGGAGCAGCCCACCGCGCCGCCGCCGATGACGACTACGCGGGCTGTGGAGGGTAGATCGGCCATGATGGTGGTTCCCTGTTCTGCTTTTCTTTGAAAGGGGCGGTTCAGTAGACCGGCGGCGCGATGACCCAGATCACCACGGCCGGTTCCTTGCCCGGATTGCGCCAGCGGAAAGGCTCATGATCGAAGCGGAAGGAATCTCCCGGCTCCAAGTGGAAGAGCCGATCGCCGATCCAAAGGTCGAGCCGCCCGGAGACCAGATACCCGGCCTCCTCCGTCTGGCGGAGCTGGGCTTCCTTCAGCTCCTTGCCCGGCTCGAAGACCGAGCGGAAAACCTCGAAGCTGCCGCCCAGGTCGGGCGAGAGCAGTTCTTCCAAGAGACCGTCCGCGCGGTCGCCCAGCGTGCGGCGGTTGGCGTGGCGGACGATGTTTCTGCGCTCGCGCTCTGCGGACTCTTCGTTCGAGAAGAAGAAGCCGAGCGGCACGCCGAACAGGGCCGCGAAGCGGCGCAGGTCTGAGATGGAGGGTTCGGAAAGGCCGCGTTCGACCTGGCTGATCCAACCGACCGAGCGGTCGATGGCTGTGGCGAGTTCGGTGAGCGTCAGGCCGCGGGCCCGGCGCAGCGCGCGAAGGTCCCCGCCAAGACTGCCGGTCTTGGGCGCCAGTTTACCGGCGTCTCCTCTGGGCAGTCCTGCGACCGGGGCGGTCATTTCATCGCGCTCCGCGAGAATGAAAATTTCGAGGATTTTTTCACGGAAGCCTGTCGGGCGCAATCAGATTTTCAGCGTCTATCCGGCGGGCCGGACGCCCTGTGGCGCCCGTCCTTCGCCGCTTTCCTAGAGACTAGTCAGGCCGCCCGCCTTGCTCTATCTTCCCAATCTTTCCGGGTTGTTGCACTGCAACGAAAGAAGCGCGGCAGCGCCGCCGGGTCCAAAGGTTCGGGGGATCCAGTTGGAAGGTCTTGCAGAGAGCGCCGAGCGGCAGGAAAGCGCCCGGACGAGCCAGCCTCTTCTCGCGGCTGAAGGCGTCACCAAACGCTTCGGCGATCTGCTGGCCAACGATTCCCTGGAATTCGCCATCCATCCCGGTGAGATCCACGCCCTGCTCGGCGAGAACGGCGCGGGCAAGTCCACTCTCGTGAAAATCCTCTACGGCTCCCTGCAACCCGACGCGGGCGTGATCCGCTGGCGCGGCAAGCCGGTCGCCATCGCGAACCCCGCCGACGCGCGGGCGCTGGGCATCGGCATGGTGTTCCAGCACTTCTCCCTTTTCGAGCCGCTGACGGTGGTGGAGAACGTGGCCCTGGGTCTTCCCAAGGCCGCCTGGGGCAGCGGGCTCGCCGAGCGGCTGCGTCAGGTCTCCCTCGACTACGGCCTGCCTCTGGAGCCGCACAGCCGGGTCGCCGATCTCTCCGTCGGCGTGCGCCAGCGGATCGAGATCGTGCGCTGCCTGCTGCAGGAGCCCCGGCTCATCATCATGGACGAGCCGACCTCGGTGCTGACGCCCCAGGAGTCCGACGAGCTCTTCAAGACGCTGGAGCGTCTCGCCTCCGAGGGCTGCGCGATCCTCTACATCTCTCACCGGCTGGAGGAGGTGAAGCGCCTCTGCAAGACCGCGACGATCCTGCGTCACGGCAAGGTTGTGGCGCGCTGCGACCCGCGCGAGGAGAGCGCCGCCTCCCTCGCCAGCATGATGGTCGGCGCCGAGGTGGGCGCGGTGGAGCTGGAAAAGCCCGCCGCCGGGACGGCGCGCACGCGCCTCTCCGTCCGGGGGCTCAGCCTGCCCGCGCCGGGGCCCTTCGCCTGCGCTTTGGAGAACATTTCCTTCGACCTGCGGGCGGGCGAGATACTGGGGCTCGCCGGGATCGCCGGGAACGGACAGGACGAGCTCTTCGCCGCGCTCTCCGGCGAGATGAGGGCGCCGGGAGCGGGCCAGATCGAGATTGAGGGCGTGGCGGCGGGACGGCTCGGCCCGCGCCGCCGCCGCCGTCTGGGCGCGGCCTTCGTGCCGGAAGAGCGCCTGGGCCACGGCGCGGTGCCCGAGATGCGCCTCTCGGAGAACCTGCTGTTGACCCGCCAGCGTCCGGAGGACGGGCTGGTTTCGCGCGGCGTCCTCAACCTGGGCGCGGCGCGCCGGTTGGAGCGCAAACTGGCCGAGCTCTTCGACGTGCGCATGGCCCATCCGGACGTCGAGGCCAAGGCGCTTTCCGGCGGCAACCTTCAGAAGTTCATCGTCGGGCGGGAGATCGAGCGCGAGCCCGGCGTGCTGGTGGTCAGCCAGCCGACCTGGGGCGTCGATGCGGGTGCGGCGGCGGCCATCCGCCAGGCGCTGGTCGATCTGGCGCGCCGCGGCTCGGCGGTGCTGATGATCTCCCAGGACCTGGACGAGGTGCTGGAGATTTCCGACCGCGTGGCGGTCATCTCCAAGGGCAGGCTCTCGCCGCCCGTGGCCCGGCGGGACACCGGCCGCGAGAAGATCGGCCTTTTGATGGGCGGGGCGGGGGAGCACTAGGCGATGCGGCTGGAGCTGATAAAGCGCCCTGAGCACTCGCGGCTCATGACCCTGGTCTCGCCGCTGCTGGCGCTGGGCCTGACCGTGGTCTTCGGCGGCCTCCTCTTCGCGGCCCTGGGTCACGATCCGCTGGCCGCGCTGCACGTCTACTTCATCGAGCCCTGGACCGAGATCTGGTCGCTGGAGGAGATCATCGTCAAGGCGACGCCGCTGGTGCTGATCGCGCTGGGGCTGTCGGTCTGCTTCCTGGCCAATACCTGGAATATCGGCGCCGAAGGGCAGTTCACCGCCGGTGCCATTCTGGGCGCGCTGCTGCCCATCGTCTTCCACGGCTGGGAAAGCCCGCTGCTGCTGCCCCTGATGCTGCTGCTCGGCACGCTGGGCGGCATGGCCTGGGCGGCGATACCCGCGATCCTGCGGACCCGCTTCGGGGCCAACGAGATTCTGGTCAGCCTGATGCTGGTCTACGTCGCGCAGCTTCTGCTCGACTGGCTGGTGCGCGGTCCCTGGCGCGATCCCGACGGCTACAACTTCCCGGAATCGCGCCTGTTCGTGGAGGCCGGGGTGATGCCCGCGCTGTCGGGCCGTGTCCACGGCGGAACGATCCTGGCCGTGATCGCGGTGCTGGTCATGGGCTTCCTGCTGGCGGGTGGGTGCGGCGCCGCGCGCGGCGGCCTTTGCCGGCTTCTCGCGCAGCAAGACCGTGCTGGGCGCCTTCCTGATCTCCGGCGGCTTGGCCGGTCTTGCCGGGATCGCCGAGGTCTCCGGCTCGATCGGGCAGCTGCGCCCGACCATCTCGCCCGGCTACGGCTTCACCGCCATCATCGTGGCCTTCCTGGGCCGCCTCAATCCCATCGGCATCCTCTTCGCGGGGCTGCTCCTGGCGCTCACCTACATCGGGGGCGAGTCCGCGCAGATCGTGCTCGGCATCTCCGACAAGATCGGGCGGGTTTTCCAGGGCATGATCCTGTTCTTCGTCCTGGGCTGCGATACCTTCATCCGCTATCGCCTGCGCTGGGCGCCGAGTCCGCCGCCGGGCGCGAAGGTTGAAAGGAGCGCCGCCGAATGACCGGTATCGAAGCCCTTCTCCTGACCGTGGTGACGGCGGCGACCCCGCTTCTGATCGCTGCTTTGGGCGAACTGGTGGTGGAGCGCTCGGGCGTGCTCAACCTGGGGGTCGAGGGCATGATGATCATGGGCGCCGTGCTGGCCTTCGCGGGCATCTACTACTTCGACTCCATGATCCTTGCGCTGCTGTTCGGCACGCTGGGCGGCATGGCCCTGGCGCTGCTCTTCGGGTTCCTGACCTTGACGCTTGCGACCAATCAGGTCGCCTCGGGCCTCTCCCTGACGCTGTTGGGCCTGGGGCTCTCGGGCATGATCGGGGAGGCCTTCATCGGCCAGCCGGGGCGCTATCTGCCGGCCCTGGAGATTCCGGGCTTGAGCGCCATTCCGTTGCTGGGGCCGGTGCTGTTCGGCC
This sequence comes from Limibacillus sp., assembly GCA_037379885.1. Lineage (NCBI taxonomy): Bacteria > Pseudomonadati > Pseudomonadota > Alphaproteobacteria > Rhodospirillales > Rhodovibrionaceae > Limibacillus > Limibacillus sp. The sequence goes on along the minus strand of JARRJC010000020.1, from coordinate 12,982 downwards.
AGAACGTCCTGGTCTACTTCTCCTTCGCGCTGCTGGCGGGCGTTTCCTGGTTCCTGTTCAGGACCCGCGCGGGTCTGGTGCTGCGCGCCGTCGGCAACAGCCACGAGTCGGCCCATGCGCTGGGCTATCCGGTCTTGCGCATCCGCTACCTCGCGGTCCTGTTCGGCGGCGGTTGCGCCGGGCTGGCCGGGGCCTACCTGCCACTCGCCTACACACCGCAGTGGACCGAGGGCATGACCGCCGGGCGCGGCTGGATCGCGCTGGCATTGGTGGTCTTCGCCAGCTGGCTGCCCCTGCGCGCGGCGGTCGGCGCCTATCTTTTCGGCGCGGTGCTGATCCTTCAGTTCCATGCGCAGGCGGCGGAGGTGGACATCCCGTCCCAGCTTCTGTCCGCGCTGCCCTACCTCGCCACCATCGCCGTGCTGGTGATCATCTCGCGCAACCGCCTGACCGCCAGCAGCAACACGCCGCGCGCGCTGGGGCGGGTGTTCGTACCCGACCGTTAAGGCTTGCCCAAAAGACCAAGACGAAAATCAGTCATCAAGGAGGCTTGGAACATAAAATGAAACGCAGCACCACCTTTCTGAGCGGGCTCGCCCTTGCGGTCTCGCTCGGCTTTTCCGCCACCGCTATCGCCCCCGACACAGCAAAGGCGGACGACGGCCCGACCAAGGTCGGCTTCATCTACGTCGGTCCCATCGGCGACCATGGCTGGAGCTACCAGCACAACGAGGGGCGTCTGGCGATCGAAGAGAAGTTCGGCGATAAGGTCGAGACGCTCTTCGTCGAGAACGTCTCCGAGGGCCCCGACGCCGAACGCGCGATCGAGCGTCTGGCGCGCCAGGGCGCGGATCTGATCTTCACCACCTCCTTCGGTTTCATGAACCCGACCCTGAAGGTGGCCGAGCGCTTCCCGGACGTGAAGTTCGAGCACGCCACCGGCTACAAGCGGGCGGAGAACGTCACGACCTATTCGGCGCGCTTCTACGAAGGCCGTTACGTGATCGGCCAGATCGCCGCCAAGATGTCGAAGACCGGGACGGCCGGTTACGTCGCCTCCTTCCCGATCCCCGAGGTGGTGCGCGGCATCAACTCCTTCATGCTGGGCGCGCAGTCGGTCAATCCCGACTTCAAGCTGAAGATCGTCTGGGTCAACTCCTGGTTCGATCCGGGCAAGGAAGCCGACGCCGCCAAGGCGCTGATCGACCAGGGCGCCGACATCATCACCCAGCACACCGACAGCCCGGCCCCGCTTCAGGTCGCCGGGGAGCGCGGCGTGCATGGCTTCGGCCAGGCCTCCGACATGATCAAGTTCGCCCCGGAAGCCCAGTACACCGCTATCATCGACGACTGGTCCGCCTACTACATCGCCCGCACGCAGGCGGTGATGGACGGCACCTGGGAGAGCCAGGACACCTGGGGCGGGTTCGCCCAGGACATGGTGGTCATGGCTCCCTACACGAACCTGCCCGACGACGTGGCCGCCGAGGCCGAGGCCATGGTCGCCAAGATCCGGTCGGGCGAGTTCCATCCCTTCACCGGTCCGATCATGGACCAGAACGGCGAGATCAAGGTCGCCGCGGGGGAAGTCGCGGACGAGGGCATGCTGCTCGGCATGAACTGGTACGTGCAGGGGATCGACGAGAAACTGCCGCAGTAAGGCCTCTCGTTTCTTGAAAGGCGGAGAGCGCGCCGGGCGGGTTTCATCGAGGCCCGCCAGCGCGCTCTTTCTTTTTGCGGCCCGCCTGGACTAGCGTTGTGGCTCCGGACCAAAGGCCGCAGAAGGAAGCAGCAGGGTGAAAGCCGCATACAAACAGGCGCTGATCGTCGGGGCGGGCGCGGGCCTCTCCGCCTCGCTCGCGCGTCTCTTCGCCGCGAAGGGACTGAGCGTTCGGCTGGCGGCGCGCGACAGCGCCAAGCTCGCGGCGCTGGCCGAAGAGACCGGCGGCAAGGCCCACGGCTGCGATGCTTCGGACCCGGCCTCGGTCGCCGGGCTCTTCGATAGCTTGGACGCCGAGGGGGCTGCGCCCGACGTCGTGGTCTACAACCCCAGCGCCCGGGTGCGCGGCGCCTTCGCCGAACTGGACCCCGAGGCGGTGCGCAAGGCCGTCCAGGTCACGGCCTTCGGCGGCTTTTTGGTGGCGCGCGAAGCGGTCAAGCGCATGGAGCCGAAGGGCAGCGGCGCGATCCTCTTCACCGGCGCGTCCGCCAGCGTGAAGGGCTACCCCCTTTCGGCACCCTTCGCGATGGGCAAGTTCGCGCTGCGCGGCATGGCGGAGAGCCTGGCGCGCGAGGTGCAGCCGAAAGGCATCCATGTCTGCCACTTCGTGATCGACGGCGCGATCCGCAATCCGGGCCGCGAGGAGCCGGCGGACAAGCCCGATTCGATGCTCGATCCCGACGCCATCGCGCGCAGCTACTGGCACGCCCTGGAACAGGACCGCAGCGCCTGGACCTTTGAGATCGCGCTCCGCCCCTGGGTCGAGCGGTTCTGAGCCCGACGGCAAGCAGGAAGAGGATTGCCCATGACCGCCCTCACGCTCGAAGACAGCCGCAAGATCATCGCCGCCGCGCTCGCCAAGGGCCGGGAGATCGGCCTGAAGCCGCTGGCCGTCCTGGTGCTGGACGCCGGCGGCCACGTGAAGGCCTTCGAGCGCGAAGACGGCGCCAGCAACCTCCGCTTCGAGATCGCGCGCGGGAAGGCCTATGGCGGCCTCGGCGTCGGCATGGGCTCGCGCGGGCTCTTCAAGCGGGCGCAGGAGCAGGCCTTCTTCGTGCAGGCGCTGAACGGGCTGGCCGACGGCAAGGTGGTGCCCGTTCCCGGCGGCGTCCTGATCAGGAAGGACGGTGAGATCATCGGCGCGGTCGGCATCTCCGGCGACACCTCGGACAACGACGAGATCTGCGCGCTGGCGGGGATCGAGGCCGCGGGCTTCGAGGGCGATACCGGCTGATCGAGGCTGTAGGAGACAAGAAAGGCCATGCGGCGGCTTCCCATCACCGTCCTGCTGGCCGCCGCGGTGACGCTGCCGGCGGTGCTGGTGGCCGGCTTGATCTTCTTTCTTTCCTTCTCCGTCGCCGAGCGCAACACGGCGGAGCTGAACCGCGACAAGGTGGAGCTTCTGCTGAACCAGCTCGCCAGCCGGATCGAGGCGCAGTTGAGGCCGATCGAGTTCCTCGGAACCGCCTTGGAGGAGAGGCTCGAGCGCGCGGCCATGCTCGATCCCGGCGAGCCGCGCGACGATCAGATCATGGCGCTTCTGCGCAACGCCATGGCGGGCTATCCGCAGCTATCGGGCGTCGCCTACTTCGGCTTGGATGGCGGCTACTATGGGGTCCAGCGCAATCCTTCCTCCGAGACCCGTGCGCCCGATGGCGAGACCACGCCGACCATTCAGTCTTTTCTGGACGACGCAAGGAGCCGGGCGGGCGGCTATTGGGGCGAGTTCGTTCTGCCGCCGCAGTACAGCGCGCCGCTGCTCAACTACCGGGTGCCCGTCAACGCGGCGGAGGACTATAAGGGGGTCCTCGTTCTCGGGGTGAGCATCGGGGAACTCTCGCTCTATCTGGAGCGTCTCTCGGACGCGCAGGGCGCGGCGAACTTCGGAACGTCCTTCATTCTTTTGGGCCGGGACCGGGTCGTCGCCCACCCGCTCCTGCAATGGACCTTTCCGGGGTTGACCCAGGAAGACCCCTTGCCGAAGGTCCAGGCCTTTTCCGATCCGCTGCTGTCGCGGCTCTTCCTCGGGCGTACCGAAGAGCCGCCGGAGCGCTACCGCAGCGACCGCTTCGAAGTGCGCTGGTTCCAACTGGCCGATGTCTACTACATCGGGTTCTACCGCCAGCTCACGGGCTTTACGGCCACGCCCTTCACCATCGGCACCGTGACCCTGGCCAGCGATGTCGATGAACAGATACGCAGGCTCTACACCCTCCTCTATCTGGCTGGCGCCTTGATCGCCCTGACGCTCCTGGGCGGCGTCCTTCTGGGGCGGGGTCTTGCGCGGCCGATCAAGCGCCTGCGCGAAGGGGCCAAGAAGATCGAGGCGCTGGAGTTCGAGCGCCACCCGGGCTTCGGGCGCTCGCGCCTGCGCGAGCTGGACGATGCGCAGCGCGCCTTCGACGCCATGGTCGGCGGGCTGAAGCTCTTCGCGCTCTACGTGCCGAGGGGCCTGGTTCGGCGCTTGATTCAAGCGGGGCTCACCCAGGGCCCGGAGAGCGAGGAGCGCCGGCTGACCATCATGTTCACCGACATCGTGGGCTTCACCAGCCTTTCGGAGACCATGCCGGCGCGCGAGGTCTCGACGCTTCTGAACCATCACTTTGCGCTTCTGGGGGAGGCGGTCGAGGCCGAGGGCGGGACCATCGACAAATACATAGGCGATGCCCTGATGGCCTTCTGGGGCGCGCCCGAGCCGCAGCCGGACGCGGAGCTGCGCGCCGCGCGGGCCGCGCTGGCCATCGCCCAGGCCTTGGAGCGGGACAACGCCCTACGCCTTGCGGCGGGGGAGGCGCCCTTGCGGCTTCGCATCGGCCTCCACGCGGGCCCGGTCGTGGTCGGAAACATCGGCTCGGCGGAGCGGGTCAACTACACCATCATCGGCGATGCCGTGAACACCGGTCAGCGCCTGGAAAGCCTGGGCAAGGAAATGGCGGCCCAGGCCGATCGCGAGGCCGAGTGCTGCATCCTGATCTCCGGCGACGTGCGGGCGCTGCTGGGGCCGGACTTCGTCTGCGAGGACAAGGGCGAGGTGCAGCTGCGCGGACGCAGCGGGACGGTCAAGGTGTATCGTCTGCTTTCGGGCCCTGAATCCTGACCGAGAGTTCCGCGCCCTCCTTGATGTGAAGGTCGCGCTGCGGGAAGGGAATCTCGATCCCGTTCTCCCTGAACAGGTCCCAGAGCGCCAGGAAGACTTCGCTGGTGACGTTCATCACGCCGCCCTGCGGATCGCTGATCCAGACCCGAAGCTCAAGATTGACGGAAGAATCGCCAAAGCCGGTCAGGCGGCAAACCGGGGCCGGGTCCTGCCGGACCCGCGCCACGCCCTTGGCCGCCTCTATCGACAGCTCCATGGCCTTGCGCACGTCCGAGTGATAGGAGACGCCGAACTTCAGCGGCAGGCGCAAGAGTTGGTTCGAGTAGGACCAGTTGATCACCCGCTGGGTAATGAGATCCTCGTTGGGGATCCGCGTCGAAAGCGCGACATAGCGCGCGCCGAGAGAGGTCACCCAGCCGAAGGTCTCCTCCAGCTCGATCACGTCGCCCGGCTTGATCGAGCGGTCCATCAAGAGGATGAAGCCGGAGATGAGGTTGGAGATGACCTTCTGCAGGCCGAAGCCCACGCCCACGCCGACCGCGCCGGTGAAGACGGCAAAGGCGGTCAGGTCGACGCCGACGAAGTCCAGGGTGAAGAGGAAGACGGCGGCGATGATCGCCACCTTCAGGCCCTTCTCGGTCAGCACCTTGATCGAGGGCGTCAGCATCGCCGAGCGCTGAATGCGCCGCGACAGGAAGCGCGACAGCAGCTGCGCCAGCCACAGCAGAATGCCGAGAATCGCCAGGCCCTTGACCACGATCAGCAGCGTTATCCGCCGCGAGCCGATGGAAAAGGCGAAGGAATCGAGCAGCTCCGTCGCGTAGTCCAGCAGGCCGAGGATCGAAAGCGCCGCCAGCAACCAGACCACGCTGGCTAGCACGCGGGCCGCCTCCTGGCTGGCCATCAGCGTGGTTCCCGCCCGGATGACGATCCAGGCGAGCGTCAGGCTGACCGCGCTCTCGATGAACTTGCTGGGCAGGCCTCCGGCGGTCACGCCCGCCTCGGCGATGACCAGCGCAAGAAGCAACAGCACCGGGAAGACAAGCAGCGGCAGCTCGCTCGGCACCCGCGCGAGCGGCGGCTCGAAGCCCTTGCCCCCGGTGAGCCGGCTGCGCAGCCGCGCGGCGAGGGGGCGCGCCAGCAGATAGGCGGCCGCCGAGGCGATGGCGATCAGGATCAACTGCAAGAGAGAAGTGAGGGTCAGAAGCTCCGTGCGCGCCCAGAACTCAAACTCCATCAGCAGGTTCTGGAGGTTGACACTGTCGAAGAAACCGGGGGATTGGTCCAAGGTCCAGGGGCTCCGTTCGAATGGCTGCGAGGCGGGCTCGTCAGGCAGTGTTCGTCAAGCGGGGTTTCGTCAAAGTGTAACACGCTCTGATGTCTTTATAACGCCCCGGCCCGCGGGTAGGATTTCGCGAACGTCGAACCGCTGCAAGGAAGAGGATGAGCGCACATGAGTTGGCAGCCGGCAGAGAGCCCCGATTGCAGGAGCTGTGAGAGCGCACAGGTCGAGCTGATGATCCAACCGCGTGAGCGCGACCTGGGCGGGTTCTCCGTGCGCCGCCTGCTGCCGGTCGCCCAGCGCCGCAAGGTCGGACCCTTCGTCTTCTTCGACGCCATGGGCCCGGCGGATTTTCCGCCGGGTGAGGGCATCAACGTGCGCCCGCACCCCCACATCGGGCTCGCCACGCTGACCTACCTTTTCGAGGGAGAGATCCTTCACCACGATTCGCTGGGCTACCTGCAAGCGATCCGCCCGGGCGCCGTGAACTGGATGACGGCGGGCCGAGGGATCGTCCATTCGGAGCGGACCGCGCCGGAAGTGCGCGACAGCCACAGCCGCCTTTATGGCATCCAGGCCTGGATCGCGCTGCCCGCCGACCAGGAGGAGACGGATCCCAGCTTCCAGCACTATCCCGAAGGCAGCCTGCCGAGGATCGAAGGCTTCGAGGGCTGCGAGATGACGCTGATCGCCGGGTCCGCCTATGGCGAGAGCTCGCCGGTCGCGGTCCATTCCCCGCTCTTCTATCTGGAGCTGCGCATGAAGGCGGGCGCGGAACTGGCCCTGCCCGAGGAGCATGCCGAGCGCGCCGCCTATCTGGCCGAGGGCCGGGCCGAGACCGGCGGGGAGACCCTGGAGCCCTTCGCCATGGCCGTCTACGGCGAGGGGCGCGCGCCCTCCATCAAGGCGCTGGAGGACAGCCGCCTGATGCTGCTGGGCGGGGCGAGCCTGCCGGAGGCGCGGACCATCTGGTGGAACTTCGTCTCGACCCGCAAGGAGCGGATCGAGCAGGCCAAGCAGGACTGGAAGGAGGGACGCTTCGATCCGGTGCCGGACGAAGAGGACTTCATTCCCCTTCCGGAATAGGGCCCCTGCCGGAATGACGGACGTTGGTTAGAAGCTGCAATCGGGCCCCTTGTAGTGAAGCCAGCCGAGCATGCCCTTTTCCGGCAGCACCACTTTTTCCAGGCGACCGCAGGTCGCCAGCGGCGGACCAAGCGCGGCGGCGTAAAATGAGGGGTCGCCCTCCGAGCGGCCCTTCGCCGCGCGGTCGGAGACCGCGTCGCTCAGCAGAACCTGGCCGCTCGCCTGCTCGGCGACGCAGTCCTGACGCGCGCCATCCTGCATCAGCGCGCGGACCAGTCCCTGGTCGCGCGGGAGCGGCCAGGCGCCCAGAACCTTGTCCACGGGTCCGACGAAGCCCTTGTCCACGCAGCCGGTGAGCGTTTCCGCGAGGCGGGGCAGGAACCCGGTCCAGTCGCCGCGCGCGACATCCTCGAAATCGGCCAGCGGGGCCTCGTTGGCGTCGAGACCGACGGCGGCCCGGCAACAGCCCGAGACCAACCGCCCGTCGGGCAGGGTAAGGACCGCGCGCCGGTCGAAGGGGCCGCCCTCCTCCGACATGCTGTCGAGACAGACTTCGGCGCGAAACACCGCGACCAGATCGCTCTCCCGCGGCTCTTCAGCACCCTCGTCACGCTGCCCGCGCCCGCGCCACACGCTCCAGGGCGGGTCCAGATAGTCGAGCCGCGAGAGACTGCCCCTGAAGAGACGCTCCGTTTCGCCCATCTCCGTGAGGCGCGCTTCCTCCTGGCTGATCTCCAGCGACCAAAAGGGCTCGTTGCCCTGGCAGGAGAGCTTCTGGACCGTCAGGTCCTGCGCCGCGGCGCTGCCGGTGGCGGCCGCAAGCAGCAGGGGCGCGATCAGGCTTGTGGCGAAGCCTGATCGGCGTTGGCGCGCGGACCGGCCAGGGTTTCGGGTTGGTGATTCCATGGCATAACTCTATGTCACCCGGAGCGGGAAACAAAACTGGAAGGAGGCATAAGTGGCGACGGCGACGGAGGGCCGGAAGGAAGACAAGGATCTGGTCGTCTCTCTCTACGAACTGGCGGTCGGGGAGGAGGACGCGCGCCTCTGCCGCGACATATCCGATGCGCACTGCAACGACCAGCCGCGCAACTTTCTGCTTCAGAGCGCTGCGCTTTCCTTAAGCAAGATCGGCGATGGACTGGCCGACGCGAAGGTCGTGCTGCCCTGGCTGCTCGCGGTTCTGGGCGCGCCCGGCTTCTTCATCGGCATGCTGGTGCCGGTCCGCGAATCCTTGGCGCTGCTGCCTCAGATGCTGTTCGGCAGTGCGGTGCGCCGCTATGCCGTGCGCAAGTGGTTCTGGGTCGCAGGCAGTCTGGCGCAGGGCGGCTCCGTTTTGCTGATGGCGCTGGTGGCGGGCCTGGGCATGGAGGGGGCCGCGGCGGGCTGGACGGTCTTGGCGCTGCTCGTCGTGCAGTCCCTCGCGCGGGGCGTCTCTTCGGTCGCCTCCAAGGACACCTTGGGCAAGACCGTCGCGAAGCGGAAGCGCGGGCGGGTGAACGGCTACGCCTCAAGCATCTCCGGCGTCGTGACCGGGCTCACCGGACTGTATCTGATCTTCACACCCGAAGAGGGGCGCTCGGACCTGCTGCTCTTTGGCATGATCGCGGCGGCGGGCTGCTCCTGGCTTCTGGGCGCTGCGACCTACGCGGCCATCGAGGAGCATCCGGGCGCGACCGATGGCGGGCGCGGCCTGAAGGAAGTGCTGGCCGACCAGCTCCGTGACCTGCTGCGCGAGCCGGACCTCCAGCGCTTCCTGCTGGCGCGCAGTCTGCTTCTTTGCAGCGCCTTTTCCGGACCCATCTACGTGGCGCTGGCGCAGCGCAACCTGGGGTCCGACATCGCCACCCTGGGCCTGCTGGTGGTCGCGACCGGCATCGCGGGCGCGGTCAGCTCCAGCGTCTGGGGCGCGCTCTCCGACCGTTCCAGCCGCAAGACCATGATGCTGGGCGCGGCCCTGACCGGCGTCCTGGCCGCCGCCACCCTGGCCCTTGCTGCAAGCGGGTCCGGACTGGTCGGGTCGCTCTGGCTCTATGGCGTCTTGCTGTTCGTCCTGGGCATCGCCCATGCGGGCGTGCGCATCGGCCGCAAGACCCATCTGGTCGACATGGCGGGGGAGGATAAGCGCTCCCAATACGTCGCGCTCTCCAACAGCGCGATCGGGGTGATCCTGCTGGTGTTCGGTGCTGTGATCGGCGCGGTCATGTCGATCAGCCTGCTCTGGGCGCTCGCGGCCATCGCCGTGACGGCGCTCCTCGCACTTCTGGCCACGGCCCGTCTGGGAGAGGCGCAGGACTGAGGCGCGGGCGCTGCCGCTTCCCCCTCGAATCTAAAAAAGATAGAATGTTACAGATACAACCGAGGGGACGCGGGCCAACCCATGACCTGGGAAGCGGGCAGCGCAGCAGGAGTCGCTGAAGAGAGCGAGGCCGTAGCCGGAGCGGCGGCTCCCGGCGCGTGGAGCGTCAACCTCTCGGCCTGGGCCTTCTTCTCGCTCGCGGCGGTCTTCGCGGTTCAGTCGGCGCTGGCGACCGGCTTCTTCGATACCGACTACTTCTGGCACCTGGAAACCGGCCGTTGGATCCTGGCCGAGGGTCGTTTGCCCGACGGCGACATCTTCTCCCACAGCTTTGCCGACGCGCCCTGGGCGCTGCACGAATGGCTGGCGCAGGCGCTTCTGTTTCTGGCCTACGATCTCGGCGGAGGGCAGGGGCTTTTGCTGCTCGTCGCCGCGCTTTGCGGCGGCGCGCTGCTTCTCGTCTATCGAATTGCGGCGCGCCTGCTAGGCAGCCCTCTGGTGGCGGCGGCCTTCACGCTCTTCTTCTCGGCCGGGCTTCTGAACTACGTCTCGCCGCGTCCGCAGGTTTTCTCCTACCTGCTTTTCGCCCTTTGGCTGACCCTGATCTGGCGCGCCCGCTATGAGGGGCGCTGCCGTCTGCTGCTTTGGCTGCCGCCGATCATGCTTCTGTGGGTCAATCTGCATGGCGGATACGTCATCGGCCTCAGCGTCGCGCTGGCCTATCTTGTCCTGGATGGCGCTAGCCGGATCTTCGCCGACGAGAACCGTCCGGAGGGCCGCTATCTGCGCTACCTGGGTATGGCCGTCCTGCTCTCAACCATCGCCGTCGTCCTCAATCCCGATGGGGTGGAGCGCTATCTCTATCCCTTCGAAGTCATGTCCATGTCGGCCAACAAGCTGATCGCGGAGTGGGGCTCTTTCGATTTCCATAAGCTCGACAACAAGTGGGTGCTTGTCAGCTTTCTCGCCTATCTCTTCCTGGCGAGCCTTGTCCCGAGGCGCTTGGGCTTGAGCGAGCTGCTTGTGCCGCTGATCACCCTTGGCGCGGCGCTCACCAGTGTTCGTCACGCCCCTTACGCCACGCTGGTGATGACGGCCTACGGCGCCTTGATGCTCTCTCGGATGCCGCGCTTCCAACGCTGGCGCGAAGCGGAGAGGGGGAAGGCGGCAGCGGGCGACGCCCTGCTTTCCAAGCTCCGCTGGGCGGCGGCGCCCCTGCTGCTGGCCGGACTGCTGATCATGCCCTTCAACCCGCGCTATTGGGAGCGCATGGAGGCGATCGAACCGCGCGCCATGACGGCCTTGATCCGCGCCGAGGCTGTGAGCGGTCCGCTCTACAACGCCTATGGGATCGGAGGATACCTGATCCATGCGCTTGGCCCTGAACGACCCGTTCTGATCGATGGCCGGGCGGATATGTTCGGCGACGCCTTCGTCGAGGAGGTGGTCGGCGCGACCAGTAAGGGTGTGGGGTGGCGCGAAAGTCTGGAGCGTTGGGATGCGCAGTATCTGGTGATCTACAGCGACTCGGTCCTGGCTTCGCTGCTTCTCATGGATCCCGTCTTCGGCCTGGTCTGCGAGGAGGCCGGCTTCGCGCTCTTTGTCCGCCGGGCCGGGCCGAACGGCAGGCTGGCTCTACCGGAAGAGGCGGAGAGCCCGGGCGATGGCTCTGTCCATGCCTGTTGAGGATTCCGGCTATGCGGTTAAGCCCCCGGTTACCAATTGCTGCCTATAATTTTAGGGAAATGCCCGACGAGTGACCCGCAGAAAGTCTGAGACCAGCGACATGACGGACACAAGCCTGCCCTTCGCCGCGCCCGGTTCCGCGCGGTCCAGCGAGCATGACCGCGCGGCCCGGCCCGAGGCGAGGATGCTCCTCGTCTGCTGTCTCGTGCTCACCTTCATCTTCACCTTCAGGCTCTTTGGAAGTCTCGATGGCGGAATCATCGATCCCGACTACTACTGGCACGTGAAGACAGGTGAGTGGATCGTCCTCCACGGGACGCTGCCGCAGGGCGATATCTTCTCCTACAGCGTCGAAGGCAAGGCCTGGAACCTCCATGAATGGCTCTTCCAGGTGCTGCTCTACGGCCTTCACCTGCTGGGCGGGGAGGACTTGATCCTGGTGGTGAGCGCGCTTCTGGGCGCCGGCGCTTTGACCGTTTGCCTTTCAGTCGCGAACGAGCGAATCCGCAATCCCTTCCTGGGCCTGCTGCTGGTTCTGTTGATGCTTTCGGCTTACATGGTCTTCGTGGTGCCCCGCCCGCACCTCTTCACCTATCTCTTCTTTGCCCTCCTGCTGCGCGCCTTGTGGCGCGCGCGTTATCAGGACCGGCTGCGCGGGCTGTTCCTGATCCCCCTCTTGATGCCTCTTTGGGTCAACCTCCACGGGGGCTACTTCATCGCCCTCGCCTTCTTCTTCTGTTTCGCAGCGCTGGAGACCATCCGCCTCTATCTCGGCGAACGGGATAGACGGCCGGAGGGTGCCTATCTGAAGGCGCTGTGGGCCAGCGCGGTGATCAGCCTTTTCGGCTCCTTCTTGAATCCGGAAGGTCCCGCGCACCTCCTCTACCCGCTCTATGTCATGGGACAGTCGGCGAGCCAGAGCTTCATCGCGGAATGGGCCTCCTTCGATTTCCACGAGTTCATGGCGCGCTGGTATCTGGTCGCGCTGCTGGCCTTCTTCGCGCTCGTGATCAGCCGGGGCCGCCGTCCCGACTTGACCGAGACCGCGATCCCTCTGCTGACCGTGCTGGCCGGCCTGACCTCCATGCGCCACGCGCCCTTCACGGTCATGGTGATGATCGTGTTCGCCGGGGAGGCCATCGGCGCCGGCGCTCTCGAACCCCTGAAAGCCGCGTGGCGGCGAACGCTACAGACGCGAGGTCTGCGTTTTCTCAAGCGCGATGCCTCCAAGGCCGGGGAGGATCTCTCCCCGCGCGCCGAGACGATCCTGCTCTCGGCGGTATCCTGCTTGCTGGTGATCGCGGTGGCGGGCGCCGTGCTGCTGCCCAAGCACCTTCAGAAGACCGAACCGAGCTGGACCGGCCTGGTCACCTTCATCCAAGACAACGACCTGCAAGGCCCCATGCTCAATCAATACGGGCTCGGCGGTTTCCTGATCCACGAACTCTACCCGGAGCGGCGCGTCTACATCGATGGCCGGGCCGATCTCTACGGCGATGACTTCATCGATCGGTATGAGGAGATGATCTCCGGCGGGCCTGAATGGCGCGAGCCCTTCGAGGCGGGGAACTTCTCCTATGTAATCATGAACAAGAAAATTCCCCTGGTGGCGCTGCTTGATCTTCACCCCGATTACGCCAAGGCCTTCGAGAGCGAGGAAGGGCTGACGATCTACTTGCGGAGAGGTCCAGGGCACGACGGCTTGATCGAGGCGTACCGGGCGAAGTCTATGAAAAATCGAGAATAAGCTTCCGACCCGTCCCTGCCGGAAGCGCAAAGGCCAAGCGTGTTATTTTGGCAACAGAGTGACTG
>JARRJC010000019.1 GCA_037379885.1 Limibacillus sp. | reverse complement strand
TCGCCTCAAAGGCGTTCATGTCGATCGAGCCGTCGTGATTCCTATTCTGCATGGTCCTCACCTCTCTTCCTCGTTAAGAAGAAGACCACGTCCATGCGACCGGCGTTTCTCAGCTCCAATGACTATTTCCCAGAGCGGGAAAGCACCCGTCGCCGTGGCCACGCATTCCGGAGAGTTCCTCGACCTACCGGAGAACCTCTCCGGCTTCGAGCGCTTGAGCACATAGTCAAACCGTGAAGTGAAGTCCTACACATGACCTCACCGCGCAGTGGGATAGCGCACACTCTCCATATGTAGAATGTTTGCGGATCGGCGAACGAGTCGATTCGAGATTTGTAGAATAATGTCTTCCGTATATGCGAAGATTCTAATACTCATTCCGTTGCAATTGCGTCTTATCCCCTGACAGCTGAAACCAGACAAAAAAAGCGGAACCCTGGGGCTCCGCCTTTTCGATTTCAGCCGCCGACTGACGGCACTTTCTCTTCGTTCTATTGGTTCATGGAATCGAAGAAGTCGGCGTTGTTCTTGGACTGCTTCAACTTGTCCGTCAGGAACTCCATGGCGTCGGTCACGCCCATGGGCATCAGGATGCGGCGCAGCACCCACATCTTGGAGAGCGTGGCCTTGTCGACCAGCAGCTCTTCCTTACGGGTGCCGGACTTGGCGATGTCGATGGCCGGGAAGGTCCGCTTGTCCGCGAGCTTGCGGTCCAGGACCAACTCGGAGTTACCGGTGCCCTTGAACTCCTCGAAGATCACTTCGTCCATGCGGCTGCCGGTATCGATCAGGGCGGTGCCGATGATGGTCAGGCTGCCGCCCTCCTCGATGTTGCGGGCCGCGCCGAAGAAGCGCTTGGGCCGCTGCAGGGCGTTGGCGTCCACGCCGCCGGTCAGCACCTTGCCCGAAGACGGCACCACGGTGTTGTAGGCGCGCGCCAGACGGGTGATGGAGTCCAGCAGGATCACCACGTCCTTCTTGTGCTCGACCAGGCGCTTGGCCTTCTCGATCACCATCTCGGCGACCTGAACGTGGCGCTGGGCAGGCTCGTCGAAGGTGGAGGAGACGACCTCGCCCTGGACCGAGCGGTCCATGTCCGTGACCTCCTCGGGCCGCTCGTCGATCAGCAGCACCAGCAGGTAGCATTCCGGATGGTTCGCCGCGATGGACTTGGCGAGGTTCTGGAGGATCATGGTCTTACCGGTACGCGGCGGCGCGACGATGAGCGCGCGCTGGCCCTTGCCGATCGGCGCCACCAGGTCGATGACCCGCGGCGTCTGGTCCTTGACGGTCGGATCGTCGATCTCCAGCGTGATCTTCTCGTCCGGATAGAGCGGCGTCAGGTTGTCGAAGTTGATGCGGTGGCGGGTCGAGTCCGGCGTATCGAAGTTGATGGTGTTGACCTTCAACAGCGCGAAGTAGCGCTCCCCGTCCTTGGGCGAGCGAATCTCCCCCTCGACCGTGTCGCCGGTGCGAAGCCCGAAGCGCCGCACCTGACTGGGGGATACGTAGATGTCATCGGGGCCCGGCAGGTAGTTGGCCTCGGGCGAGCGCAGGAAGCCGAAGCCGTCCTGCAGCACCTCCAGCACGCCGGAGCCGTAGATGGCCACCTCGTTGTCGGCGAGCTGCTTCAGGATCGCGAACATCATGTCCTGGCGCCGCAGGTTGCTGGCGTTCTCGATCTCCAGCTCCTCGGCGAAGGCGAGAAGCTCGGTCGGGCTCTTGGCTTTGAGTTCTTGTAGGTTCATGGCGGTTTCTGGCGTCTCGGAAGAAGGTGGGGAAAATTCGGGGATGGTTTCCGGCTTCGGCGCCGAAAGGGGTCCTGTTGGCAAGGGCCTCTTGTCGATCTTAGCGCTCTCGTATGGCTTAGCGCTCTCGTATGGCGGAAAGGCGCTCGCGCCCAGTGGTTTCGTCACGCGGCTTTCGAAAGGATTGACGCAGTAGTTAGCGCAAGGGCGGCCCCTCGTCAACAGGCGAGAACAAAGAAAGGCCAAAGCGTCAAAAAGGTTTCACGATCACCAGGATGACGATCAGCACCATCAGCACCGTGGGCACCTCGTTCATCAGGCGGTAGAAGCGCTCGGGCCGCCGGTTCTCGTCCCGCTCGAAGTCCTTGCGCCACTTGGCCTGCTGCATGTGGGCCACGGTCATGGCGATGACCAACAGAAGCTTGGCGTGGAACCAGCCTTCGCTCCAGGGCTGGAGCGCGGCGATCAGCAGCCCGCCGAAGACCCAGCTGGCGATCATGGAGGGATTCATGATGGCTCTCAGCAGCCGGCGCTCCATCACCTTGAAGGTCTCGGACTGCTCGGAGCCCGGCGCCACCTGGCAGTGATAGACGTAAAGGCGCGGCAGGTAGAACAGCCCCGCCATCCAGGCGATCACGGAGATAACGTGCAGCGCCTTGAACCAGAGATAGCCGTCACTCAAAAAGCCTTGCATCGTCTGTACGCCCAAACAGCCTCTTCCAGAACGCCAAACTGCTCAAAAAACCCAGCCTCCGCAAGCACGGAAACCTAGAGCCAGCCGCCCAGTTCCTTTTCGATGTAGCCGGTCAGGAAATCGAGGTGGCCGGGGCTGTCGTTGAGGCAGGGGATGTAGTGGAAGGCCTCTCCGCCCGCTTCCAGGAAGGACTCGCGCACGCCGATGTTGATCTCCTCCAGCGTCTCCACGCAGTCGGCGGAAAAGCCGGGGGAGACGATGGCGAGGCGCTTCACGCCCTCTCCCGCCAAGCGTTTGACCGTTTCGTCGGTGAAGGGCTGCAGCCACTCCTTGGGCCCGAAGCGCGACTGGAAGGTGGTGATCAGCCGCCGCCCGTCCCAGCCGAGGCGCTCGCGCAGCAGCCGCGTGGTCTTCAGGCAGTGGCAGTGATAGGGATCGCCCTTCTCCAGGTTCTCCTTGGGAAGGCCGTGGTAGGAGGCGATGGTCACCTCCGGCTCCCAATCGAGGCCTGCGAGGCTTTCGGTGATCGAGCCCGCCAGCGCGTTGATGAAGGCCGGATCGTCGTAGTAGGCGGGCGCAACCCTGAGGCTCGGCTGCCAGCGCAGCGTCATCAACCGCCGGAACGCCTGATCGCAGGCCGTCGCCGTGGTGGCAGCGCTGTAGTGGGGATAGAGCGGCAGCAGCAGGATGCGGTCGCAGCCGGCCTTCTGCAGCGCTTCGATCCGGTCGCCCACGGCGGGCTGGCCGTAGCGCATGGCCCAGTCCACCATGACCTGGGGATAGAGCTTGGCGAAGCGCTGGGCCAGACCTTCGGATTGCCCGCGGGTGATGGTCTTCAAGGGGCTTTCGTCCAGCTCCTCGTTCCAGATCTCCTTGTAGGCGGCGCCGCTGCGCTTGGGCCGGGTCGAGAGGATCACCAGCTGCAGGATCGGCTGCCAGAGCCAGGGCGTCAGCTCCACCACCCGCCGGTCCGACAGGAACTCGGACAGATAGCGGCGCATGGCCGGATAGTCCGTGCCCTCCGGCGTGCCGAGGTTCAACAGCAGAACGCCGATCTTCGGGCTGGGAAGATCGGGATGCTCCTTCGCCCAGTCCTGGCGGGAATACTTGCTGGAGGTCTTGCCGGACATGAATCTCGCTCAGCGGTGATGGGGCCCTTGGTCGCCGGGCTTTATAAGGCCCCGCTTAATCTTGCGCTAGGGGCAGGAAAGGCAAGGAAAAAGCCGCGGGGGCGGTCACCCCCGGATCACCTTCAAAAGACGCTCCACGTTCTCCGGCGGGGTTTGCGGCACGACGCCGTGCCCGAGATTGAAGATGAAAGGGCGTTGTTCGAAAGCGCTCAGGATCTCCTCGGCCGCCGCATCCATGGCGGAGCCACCCGCCACCAGATAGAGCGGGTCCAGGTTGCCTTGCAGCGTCACCTGCGGCGAAAGCGCCTCGGCGGCCCAGGCCGGCGGCAGGTTGCTGTCGAGGGAGAGGCCCTCGGCGCCGCTCTCGGCGGCAAAATCCAGATAGAGTAGCCCGGCGCCGCGCGGAAAGAGGATCACCGGGACCTCAGGATGACGCGCCTTCAAGGCGGCGACGATCCGCTTCAAGGGTTCCAGCGACCACTGCCGCAGCGCCCGCACCGGAAGCGCGCCCGCCCAGGAATCGAAGATCTGCAAGACCTCGGCCCCGGCGGCGACCTGCGCGCTCAGATGCTCGACGACAGCCTGCTCAAGCAGGTCGATCAAACGGCCAAAGGCCTCCGGCTCGGCCAGCGCCCAGCGCTTGCAGGTCACGAACTGCTTGGAGGTGCCGCCCTCCAGCATGTAGGTGGCGAGCGTCCAGGGCGCGCCGGAGAAGCCGATCAGCGTGGTCTCAGGCGGTAGTGCCGCTGAAAGACCCCGGACCGTCTCGTACACCGGCGCCAGCCGCTCCACCATGCCTTCCAGCCTGAGCGCGTCCAGGGCATCGGGCCGCTCCAACGGCGCCAGCTTCGGACCCTCGCCCTCCTCGAACCAGACCTCCTGGCCCAAGCCGTGCGGGACCACGAGGATATCGGAGAACAGGATCGAAGCGTCGAAGCCGTAGCGCCGGATCGGCTGCAACGTCACCTCCACCGCCAGCTCGGGCCTATAGCAGAGCTCCAGGAAGCCGCCCGCCTGCTTGCGGGTCTCCCGGTATTCGGGAAGATAGCGGCCAGCCTGGCGCATCAGCCAAACGGGCGGGCGTTCAGTGATCTCGCCGCGCAGGGCGCGCAGCATGAGCTTGTCCTTGCCGGAAGCCGGTGTGTTCATGACGGTTCTGATCGTCCCTCGTCGCGGTAGGTCTTGGCTCCCACCAACAAAGAATCCTTTTTATAAAAAAGAAAGGATGTTGTTGCAGTAGGGCCTGTGTGAATCGGTAATTCCTTTTCCTCCCGCGCTTACGCACAGGGCGGGAGGGGGAGAGAGGAGGACAGGGTCCCTTCTGGGGATAAGCTGGGGATGGTGACCTTTGACGCCTTATCGGGTCTCACGAAACTGAAAAAGAGAGAATCGGTAACAAGCATCGCTTGGCCTGCCACGATGCAGCGATTATCAAGAGGCCGGGAAAGACGCCTCGCACCTGTGTGGCAAGGGGGAGGAGGAGTCCCTCATCTGGGGCTGCTTTTTTGCCCCTGTGCATAACACCCCCGGTTATGCAGGCTATTACCCAGTTGTTCAGGAGGGCTTGTTCTTGGAAGGCGAGAAGACCCAGACCACGGCGCCCCATCTGCATCTGGTGTCCGATGCCACCGGCGAGACGCTCAATTCCGTCGCTCGCGCCTGCCTGGTGCAGTTCGAAGGGGTGGAGCCGCGCGAGCACGTCTGGAGCCTGGTGCGCACGCCCAGCCAGATGGAGCGCGTGGTCGAAGGCATTCGCCAGCACCCGGGCCCGGTGATCATGACCATCATCAACGATTCCTTGCGCGCCCGGCTGGTCGAGGGCTGCCGCGAGCTGGGCGTGCCCTGCATCCCTGTCCTGGACCCGGTGATCCACACACTGGCCGCCTACTTCGGCGTCACGATCCGGGGCCGGCCCGGCCTGCAACACGCCCTGGACGCCGAGTACTTCGAGCGGATCGAGGCAGTGAACTTCGCGCTATCCAACGACGACGGTCAGCAGACCGAACGCCTGCGCGACGCCGACCTGATCGTCCTGGGCGTCTCGCGCACCTCCAAGACGCCGACCTGCATCTATCTCGCCAACCGCGGGATCCGGGCGGCCAACGTCCCGGTCGTCCCCGGCATTCCGCTGCCCGATGCGCTCTTTCAGTTGAAGGACACGCTGATCGTCGGCCTGACCAAGGACCCGCAGCAGCTTGTCCAGGTACGCCGAAGCCGTCTGCGCGTCGACGAGGACACCAGCCGGGAGAGCCACTACATCGACCCCGAGGCGGTGCGCGAAGAGGTCACGAACGCACGGCGTCTCTACACCAAGCACGGCTGGCCCGTCATCGACGTCTCGCGCCGCTCCATCGAGGAGACGGCGGCGGCGATCATGGCGCTCTACGCCGCGCACCGCGAGGCGCAGGGCCGATGAAGGAGGTGATCCTCGCCTCCGCCAGCCAGGTGCGGCGCAGCCTTCTGGAGAACGCGGGCGTGCCCTTCGAGGTGATGGCAGCACCGGTCGATGAAGCCGAAGTCAAGGAGGCCCTGCGCGCCGAACAGGCCTCCGCCGCCGCCGTCGCCGAAACGCTGGCGGAGCTGAAGGCGCTCCATATCTCGCGCCGCAAGCCCGAGGCGCTGGTGATCGGCGCCGATCAGATGCTGGAGTGCGAGGGCCGCTGGTTCGACAAGCCGGCGACCTTGGAGGAGGCCCGCGCGCAGCTCCAGGCGCTCTCCGGCAAGACCCACAGCCTCCTGGCCTCGGTCTGCGTCGTCCAGGGCGGACAGCGGCTCTGGCACCATAACGAGGGCGCGCGGCTCCAGGTGCGCGAGCTCGGCGACGCCTTCCTGGATTCCTATCTGGAGGCGGTCGGCGAGGCGGCCCTGACCTCGGTGGGGGCCTATCAGCTCGAAGGACGGGGCGCACAGCTCTTTGCCCGCGTTCAGGGAGATTACTTCACGATCCTGGGACTGCCGCTGCTCGCGCTGTTAGACTTCCTGCGAAACCAGGGAGTGGTGCCGCGATGATCCTGACGGGAAAAGCCAAGATGGCGGGGGTGATGGGCTGGCCGGTCGGCCATTCCAAGTCGCCGCGCCTGCACGGCTGGTGGCTGGAGCGTTACGGCATCGACGGCGCCTATCTGCCGCTGCCGGTAAAGCCCGACGATCTGGAGGCCTCGCTCCGCGCCCTGCCGAAGCTGGGCTTCGCCGGCTGCAACCTCACCATCCCGCACAAGGAAGCGGCCATGGAGATCTGCGACCGCCTGGACCCGCTGGCCGAGCGGGTCGGGGCGGTCAACACCGTGATCGTGGAGCCGGACGGCAGTCTCCTGGGTTCCAACAGCGACGCCTTCGGCTTCATCGAGAACCTGAAGGCCGGGGCGCCGGACTGGCGCGCGGACAGCGGTCCGGCGGTGATCCTGGGCGCCGGGGGCGCGGCCCGCGCTCTGATCGTCGGACTGCTCGACGCCGGTGCGCCGGAGATCCGCCTGGTCAACCGCTCCTTCCACCGTGCGGAAAGTCTGGCCGAAATCTTCGAGCCGACTGTCGAGGCGCTGGAATGGGAAAGCCGCGACGAAGCCTTGGCGGGAGCTGCCCTTCTGGTCAACGCCACCTCGCTGGGCATGACCGGGCAGCCGGCCCTGGAAATCGCTCTTGATGCCTTGCCAGAGGACGCGCTGGTCACCGACATCGTCTACAGCCCGCTTGAGACGCCGCTTCTGGCCGCGTCCAGGGCGCGGGGCAACCCGGCCGTGGACGGCCTGGGCATGCTCTTGCATCAGGCCCGGCCCGGCTTTGCCGCCTGGTTCGGCCGGGAGCCCGAGGTCACGGCGGAACTGCGCGCCTTCGTCCTCGGGGACTGACGGCATGGTGATCCTGGGTCTCACCGGCTCCATTGGCATGGGAAAATCGACCGTCGCGGGGATGCTCCGGCGGCTCGGCCTGCCGTTGCACGACGCCGACGCCACGGTCCACAGGCTGATGGCCAAGAACGGGCGTGCCGTGCCCGCCATCGAGGCCGCCTTTCCCGGCGTGGTCCAGGACGGCGCGGTCGATCGCAAGAAGCTGGGCACCGCCGTCTTTGGCAAGCCCGAGGCCTTGCGCCGCCTGGAAGCGATCCTGCACCCCTTGGTGCGGGAGGAGACCGAGCGCTTCCTGCGCCGTCACGCCCGCCGCCGCGCGCCGCTGGTGGTACTGGACATCCCGCTGCTTTATGAGACCGGGGCCGAGCGGCGTGTGGACGCCGTTCTGGCGGTGACCGCGCCGCCCCAGATCCAGCGCCAGCGCGTGCTGGCCCGGCCCGGCATGACCGAAGAGCGCTTCCAGCAGATCCTGGCGCAGCAGACGCCCGACGCCGAGAAGCGCCGCCGCGCCGATTTCCTCCTGCAGAACGGCCTCTCCAAGGCCCAGACCTTGAAGCGACTCCGCCGCATCGTCACACTTGCTGAAGGGTTGGAGCCGCGCCATTGGCCGCCGCGCCGCCAGCCGCCCTTTCACAGCAGCAGCAGGCAGGAAAGCTAGGGATGCGCGAACTGGTTCTGGACACCGAAACCACCGGCTTCGAGCCGGCCGAGGGCCACCGCATCGTCGAGATCGCCTGCCTGGAGCTGGTCAACCACGTGCAGACCGGCCGCCACTGGCGGCGCTACATCAATCCCGAGCGGGACATGCCCCAGGGCGCCTTCGAGGTGCACGGGCTCTCCGAGGAGTTCCTGAAGGACCACCCGGTCTTCGCCGAGGTCGCCGACGATTTTCTTGAGTTCATCGGCGAGGACAAGCTGGTGATCCACAACGCCGAGTTCGACATGCGATTCCTGAACGCGGAGCTGGGCTGGATCGACAAGGCCGCGCTGCCCATGACCCGCGCCGTCGACACGCTCGCCATGGCGCGGCAACGCTATCCGGGCGCCCCGGCCAGCCTGGATGCGCTCTGCCGGCGTTTCGGCATCGACAATTCGGAGCGCACCTTTCACGGCGCGCTGCTCGACTGCCAGCTTCTGGCGGAGGTCTATCTGGAACTGCGCGGCGGCCAGCAGCCCGGCCTGCAACTGGCCGGCTCGGGCAAGCAGGGCGGCGGCTCGAACGTGAAAGCGGAGCGGCGCTACCGCGAACCGCGCCCGCACGCCCCCAGCGCCGAGGAACTGGAAGCCCACGCCAAGATGCTGAAGGGCATTTCCGACCCGATCTGGCTGTCGGACGACTAGAGGCTATCCATCAGGCCGTTCTCGCGCAGCGGCGCCATCAGCTTGGCGTTGCGGCTTTCATCCGAATAGGGCCGCCAGTCCTTCATGCGCTCGAACAAGGCGGGATCGCTTGCCTTCAGGCGCAGCAGGTCGCGTTTCGCCTCCTCCAGACGGCCGAGATGCGCCTGGACCAGCGCGTGCCGGAACAAGGCTTCGGGCAATTCGGGCCGGATCGAAAGGGCCTTGGCGCTCCACAGGTCGGCGGCTTCCAGATCGCCGACCGAGAGCTGCGCGCGCGACAGATAGAACATGTAGCGCCAGCGGACCGGGTCGCGGGGATTCAGATGCAGGGCTTCCTCCATCTGCCGGATCCCCTGTTCGCTGCGCCCCACCAGGTCCAGGCGGTTGCCGACGGCCATGGCGGCATAGGCGAAGTTCGGGTTCAGCTCCAGGGCGCGCTGGGCTTCCGCCAGCCCCTGCTCGGTTTCCTCCGCCCAGATGTGAACCGTGCCGAGGCTCATGTGCGCCACCGCGGAGGAGGGATCGAGCGCCACGGCCCGCCGTCCGGCCTGGAACGCCCGCTTCATCGTTTCTTCCGGATCGGCAGCGCTGCGGAAGCTGACCTGCTTGGCGTAGGACCAGCCGAGCAGCGCCCAGGCGTCCACATAGTCGGGATCGGCCTCCACGGCGGCCTCGAACATCGCAATCGCCTCGCCGATCGCCTCACCGGTCTCTTCGTGAAAGAAACTCATGCCGCGCAGATAACAGTCCCAGGCGGTGAGATCGCCGGGCCGTTTGGCGCGCGTCAGCGTCGTCTCCGCCTGTTCCAGCTCCGGCACCAGGGTGGCGGCGATGCGGTGCGTGATCTCGTCCTGAAGATCGAAGATGTCGGCCAGCTCCCGGTCGAACTTCTCGGCCCACACATGGTGGCCGGTCTCCGCGTTGATGAGCTGGGCGGTGACACGGATGCGTTTTCCAGCCTGCCGCACGCTGCCTTCCAGCAGGTAGCGCACGCCCAGGTCCCGCGCCACGTCCTGCGCGCGTACCGAACGCCCCTTGTAGGTGAAGCTGGAGTTGCGGGCGATCACGGGAAAGGAGCGCCAGAGCGACAGCGCCGTGATGATGTCCTCGGTCAGGCCGTCGGAGAAGTACTCCTGCTCCGGGTCGCCGCTCATGTTGTCGAAGGGGAGCACAGCGATGGCCGGGCGGCTGCTCGCGGGCTCCGGCGAGGCAGTGCTTTTGGCGCCCGCCTGGGTCGCCGCGCGCAGGCGGTAGGCGACGACCGGCTGTTCGATGTTCTTCAAGCGGAGTTCGCCGAGCGGCTCGAAACGGCCCTCGATGCGCTTTTGCACCAGGTGATGCACCTCCTCGGAAAGGCAGATGGTCTCCGGCTCGGCCAGGGCTTCCAGGCGGGCGGCGATGTTGACCCCCTCCCCGAAGATGTCGTCGCCGTCGACGATCACCTCGCCCAGGTTGACGCCGATCCGCAGTTGCAGCGCCGAGGCCCGGCTCTCATTGAAGGAGGGCAGCGCTTCCTGGAGCGCCAGCGCGCAGGAGACCGCATCTGTGGCGGAGCCGAACTCCACCAGGAAACCGTCGCCCATGGTCTTCACCAGACGGCCTTGATGCTCTCCTATCTTGGGTTCGATAACCTCGTCGCGCAGGGACCGCACCAGACTGTAAGCGCCTGTCTCGTTCACTTCCGTCAGGCGGCTGTAGCCAACGAGGTCCGCGGCCAAAATGGCCGAGAGTCTGCGTCGGGTGGTCTGCGCTGGCATGGGCGGCCTCTCCCCTGAAACCAGGGTCAGTCTAGACGCTGCCCGCTTATGGGTGAAGCGCCGGGCTCAAGCCTCTCCTTCCGGGGCTGGTGCCTGGTCGCGGGCCGCTTCGGCCTGACGCACCAGCATGCCGCGGAAGTCGATGGGGCTCAAAAGCAGCGGCGGGAAGCCGCCATCCTGGCTCGCCTTGGAGAGGATCGCGCGGGCGAAGGGGAAGAGGTTCTGCGGAACCTCGACCAGCAGGATGTGCTGCTTCATCGCCTCTTCAAGCTCGCCATTGAGCTGGCAAAGCCCGGCGTACTCCAGCTCGATCATGAAGGCCGCTTTGTCCTCGGCCTTGGCGTCGATGGAGACCTTGAGGATCACTTCGTAGTAGTTGTCAGGAAAGCTGCGCGCGTTGACGTCCACGTTGACGGCGATCTTGGGCTGCTGCTTCAGGAGGCCGTAGATCTGCGGCGCGTTGGGGTTCTCGAAGGAGAAATCGCGCACGTACTGACTGGAGATGACGAAGCGCGCGCCGGTCTTCTTGGGGTCCGCATCCTGTCCGGTGGCGGCGGCGCCTGCCGGGGCGTTCTGATCCGCGCCGTTGCTGTCTTCGGCCATCCTGATCTCTCTTTTTTCTCTGACGTTCACTTAAAAGACGCCCGCGCCGCTGGGCGTCGGGGCGAAATCGCGGTTTCTGCTAGCACGAGCCCCCCTGGCTTGCAAGATCACGCCAGGGTGGGATCGAACCTCAGATGGGTGCAGTTGGCGACGCCCTCGCCGGTCAGGCCCCGGATGAATCCCCAGTGCGAGACCACCAGCCAATCGGTCCAGTCGCCGCTGTCCGCCATCGATCGGCGGAAGCGCCCGCAGCGCTCGAGAAGCTCTTCCTCGGTCTCCTCCGGCTCCGGCCACCAGCGCTCCGGCAGATCGCCGAAGTCGATCTTCGGAAAGCGCGCCTGGAGGTCGGATCGCGGCGAGCCGATATCGCAGGTGAAAAAGGCCCGCTCCCGGATCAGGCTATCGACCGTGACCGGCAGATCGAGCCGCTCCGCCAGGATGCTGGCCGTCTGTAGCGTGCGCGTGTAGGGACTGACGCGGATCCGCTTGACCGGCAGGTGCCGCAGGACCTCCGCCGCCGCTTCGGCCTGGAGCAGCCCCTCGTCGGTCAGTTCGGGATCCACGATGCCGGGATCCTGTCGGGTCTTGGCGAAGTGGACGTTGAAGTGGGATTGGGCGTGGCGCAGCAGGATCACGGCAGCCGCCCCGGACCCGGGCCATCTTGACCGCTGGAGCCCTTGTCGTCTCCGGACGGCCCACGGCCTTCGTCGAGCTCTTCATACTCGCCTTCGATCACCACGCCCTCGCGCGTCCGGTAGCTGCGGGTATGTCCCTGGCCCCGCGCTTCGGCGCGCTGGCGCGCGACCTTGGCCACGCCGCCCATCAGGAAGCCGCGCACCGGCGGCAGCAACAGCAGCACGCCCAGGGTGTCGGTGAAGAATCCGGGGATCAGAATGAAGAACCCGGCCAGCAGCAGGCAGAAGGCGTCGAAGAGCTCGCGCTCGGGCGGTTCGCCGGCATCCACCTGCCTGCGCAGGCGATTAAAGACGCCCACCCCTTGCGCGCGCACCACCGTTACCCCCACGATGGTGCCCAGAACCACGGCGGCCAGCGTTGCGGTCACGCCGATGGCCTCGCCGACCTGGATGAAGATCGCGATCTCCAGCAGGGGAAGGCCGATGATGATGAGAAGGAGGATTAGAAGCGGCATCCTTGCCCTTTCCGGCTTCACTTCTTATTTGTTGGGGAGCCGCGAAAGCCAAGCCGCGCTCCGGAGAAGGCTATTAAAGTCTTGGCAGGAACTTGGGAGCAAGGGAGCCCCAGCGCAACCCCATGGGTGATTTCGACTTAACGTCAATACTGATCCTGGCCGTCGTCGCGGCGGTTATCTTCTTTCGTCTGCGCTCCGTTCTCGGAACGCGAACGGGTTTCGAAGACAAGCCGAGCCGCGACCCCTTCAAGGAGAATCAGGATAAGGCGCGCGAAGGCGAACCTGAGTCCAAGGGCGATGATTCCGTGATCGCCATGCCGGACCGCAACAAGACGGCCAGGGCGGACAAGGGCCCGGCCGACGCCGCCATGAGCGAGGGCGACAGCGGCGGGCCGATCGACCACGCGCTCACCCAGATCGCGCTGGCCGACAGTTCCTTCGACAAGGAAGAGTTCCTGGTCGGCGCGCGCACCGCCTTCGAGATGGTCATCACGGCCTTCGCCAAGGGCGATCAGAAGACGCTGCGCCCGCTTCTGGCCCGCGACGTCTTCGAGGACTTCTCCGGCGCGATCAAGGAGCGCGAGGCCAACAAGGAAACGCTGGAGACCACCTTCGTCGGCATCCGCTCAGCCGAGATCACCGATGCCGAGATGCGCGACCGCACGGCTTCGGTGACGGTCACCTTCGTATCCGAGCAGATCAACGTGCTAAAAGACGCCGAGGGCCGTATTCTCGACGGCGATCCCAACGCGGTGAGCACCATCACGGATGTCTGGACCTTTGCGCGCAACACCAAATCCCGCGATCCCAACTGGACCCTCGTCGCCACCGATGGCGACCAAGACTGAGCGCGACCGCAAACCCTTTCGCCGTCTGATCCTTTGCGCCTTCCTGGCGCTTTTCACGCTGTCGGCCTGCGGCGAGGAAGCGGAGGAGACGGCGGAAGAGGAAGGCCAGGCAAGCCCGGAACAGGAAACCGAAACCCCGACCGGCCAGGGCTTCGTGATCGAAGGGCCGGGCGGCGAGGTTTCGCTCTCGCCGGTCGGTTTCGAAGCGCTGCCCGGTTGGAAAGACGACGAGATGGGCGCCGCGCTCTCCGCTTTCGCCCGCTCCTGCGAGAAGTTCCGCTCCCTGCCCCCTGAGAGGCCGCAGAAGCCCGAGGCGCTGGGCCTGACCGTCGCGGATTGGCTTAGCGTCTGCGAATGGCTGCCGCCGCCAGGCGATCCCGCCAGCGCCCGGGCCTTCTTCGAAACCCACTTCCAGCCCTTCGCCGTCGAAAGCGGCGGGGAGCCCTGGGGCATCATCACCGGGTACTACGAAGCCACCCTGAACGGCAGCCTGGAGAAGGGGCCGGGCTATCCGGTGCCGCTCTATAACGTTCCGGACGATCTCATCAGCCTGGACCTCAGCGACTTCGGCGAGGACCTGCCGGACCGCACGCTGGTCGGGCGGGTCGAGGCCCAGCGCTTCCTGCCCTATCACCCGCGCGCGGCGATCAACGACGGCGCATTGGAGGGGCGGGGGCTGGAGGTTCTCTGGCTGGCCGACCCGGTGGACGCCTTCTTTCTATCGGTGCAGGGCTCGGGCGTGGTCACGCTGCCGGACGGCGGCGAACAGAGGGTCGGCTATGCCGGCAACAACGGGCATGAATTCTACGCCATCGGCCGGGCCCTCCTGGAAAGCGGCGAGGTGCCGCGCGACCAGATGTCGATGCAGGCGATCCGGGACTGGCTGCGCGCCAACCCGGAGCGGGCCCGCGAGCTGATGGAGCGCAATGCGCGCTACATCTTCTTCCGCCTGCTGGAGGGCGAAGGCCCGATCGGCGCGCAGGGCGTGGCGCTGACGCCCGAACGGTCGCTGGCCGTCGACCGCGCCTACCTGCCGCTGGGCGCACCTCTTTATCTTCAGACCGAGAGCGCCCAGGAAGACCTGGTCTTCCAGCGCCTGATGATCGCGCAGGACACGGGCGCCGCCATCACCGGCGGGGTGCGCGGCGACTTCTTTTTCGGCAAGGGCGAACCGGCGCTGGCCCGCGCGGGCCGCATGAAGGAGAAGGGCCGCTACTGGCTGCTCCTGCCCGAGGCCGCGGCGGCCCGCCTGACCGCGGGACCGGCTGGAAGCTGATGAGCCGGGGCCGGTCTTGCTTTTGAAAAGTGGTCATACCATTCTCGGAGTGACCGCGAAGGAGAAGGGCGACCCATGAGCCAAGACCAGCCCCGCGTCGGGCTTTTCGTCACCTGTCTGATCGACATGCTGCGCCCCAGCGTCGCCTTTGCTTCGGTGAAGCTGCTGGAAGACGCGGGCTGCCGGGTCGAGGTGCCGCGCAGCCAGACCTGCTGCGGGCAACCGGCCTACAACTCGGGCGACCGCAAGGACACCGAGGCGCTGGCCCGCCAGACCATCGAGGCTTTCGAGGGCTACGATTACGTGGTCGCTCCCAGCGGCTCCTGCGGCGCGATGATCAAGGACCACTACCCCACTCTCTTCGCCGGGGACCCGGAATGGCGCGCCCGGGCCGAAGCGCTCGCTGGGCGGACCTTCGAGCTGATCTCCTTTCTGGTCGACCAGCGCGGCATGACCTCGGTGGAGGCGAAGCTGGCGGCCAAGGTCACCTATCACGATTCCTGCTCCGGCCTGCGCGAACTGGGCGTGAAGGCGCAGCCGCGCCGTCTGCTGGCGTCGGTCGAGGGCCTGGAGCTGACCGAGATGAACGAGCCGGAGGTCTGCTGCGGTTTCGGCGGCACCTTCTGCGTCAAGTACCCCGACATCTCGAACGAGATCGTCGGCAAGAAGGCCGGGGATATCGAGGCGAGCGGGGCCGAACTGCTCCTGGCCGGGGATCTCGGCTGTCTCATGAACATGGCGGGCAAGCTGAAGCGCTCCGGCTCCAAGGTCGAGGCGCGCCACGTCGCCGAGGTGCTGGCCGGCATGACCGACACGCCCGCGATCGGCGAAGAGCGGAAGTAGAGGGGGCGAGGCATGGAATCGCAAAGCCACGACTTCAAGAACCGCTCCTCCGGCGCGATCAAGGACGAACAGCTGCAGCGCGCCCTGGGCAATGTCCGCAAGGGCTTCATCAAGAAGCGCGCGGACGTGGCCGCCAAGCTGCCCGAGTTCGAGGCGCTGCGCGACGCCGCGCGCGACATCAAGAACCACACGCTGGAACACCTCGACCTCTATCTCGAGCGCTACGAGGCGAAGGTGACCGAGTCCGGGGGGAAGGTGCACTGGTGCGCCAGCGCCGCAGACGCCCGCGCGGCGATCAGCAGCATCTGCGCCGCCGCCGGGGCCAAGACGGTCACCAAGGGCAAGTCCATGATCTCCGAAGAGATCGCGCTCAACGACCATCTGGAGAAGGACGGCCTGACGGTCGTGGAAACCGATCTGGGCGAGTACATCATCCAGCTTCGAAAGGAGCCGCCCAGCCACATCATCGCGCCCGCCGTGCACCTGAGCCGCGATCAGGTCGAGGCCGACTTCCGCCGGGTGCACCGGGAACTGCCGGAAGACCGCAACCTGACGGAGCCCGAGAGCCTGGTGGCCGAGGCGCGCTCGATCCTGCGGCAGAAGTATCTGGACGCCAACGTCGGCATCACCGGCGCCAACTTCCTGATCGCGGAGACCGGCAGCTCCATCATCGTCACCAACGAGGGCAACGGCGACCTCACCCAGTCGCTGCCCAAGGTCCACATCGTGATCGCCTCTCTCGAAAAGGTCGTCCCGACGCTGGAGGACGCGACCGCGATCCTGCGCGTCCTGGCGCGCTCGGCGACAGGGCAGGAGTTCACCAGCTACACCACCTTCTCCACCGGGCCCAAGCGCGCCGAGGACCTGGACGGGCCGGAGGAGTACCACGTCATCCTGCTGGACAACGGCCGCTCGAAAATGCTCGGCACGGAGTTTCAGGAGATGCTGCGCTGCATCCGCTGCGGGGCCTGCATGAACCACTGCCCGGTCTACCATTCCGTCGGCGGGCATTCCTACGGCTGGGTCTATCCCGGACCCATGGGCGCGGTCCTGACCCCCAGCCTGATCGGCGTGGAGGAGAGCGGCCACCTGCCCAACGCCTCGACCTTCTGCGGGCGCTGCGAGTCGGTCTGCCCCATGCGCATTCCGCTGCCCAAGATGATGCGCCACTGGCGCGAGCGCGAGTTCGAGAAGCACCTTTCGCCCGCGACCGTCCGGCAGGGCCTCTCCTTCTGGCGCTTCTTCGCGACCCGCCCGGCGCTCTATCAGTTCGCGACCGGCATGGCGGCGCGCGTCCTGAGGGCGATGGCGGGCTCCAAGGGCCGTCTTTCGCGCCTGCCGCTGGCCGGGGGCTGGACCAAGTACCGCGACTTCCCCGCGCCGGAGGGCAAGACCTTCCAGCAGCTCTGGGCCGAAGAGCAGAAGAAGCGGAGGAAAGCGGCATGAGCGGCGCGCGCGATCAGATCCTGGGCGCCCTCCGCCGCTCCCTGAAGGTGTCGGACGAGGACGGCGCGCGGCGGCAGGCCGTGGAGGCGCGCCTCGCCAAGCCTGAGCGCGTCATCGTGCCGGAGCGCAGCCAGGGCGCGCCCGCCGATCTGACCGCCCTCTTCAAGTCCATGGCCGAACAGGTGCAGACCACCATCGACGAGGTCGCCAGCCTGGACGAGGTTCCCGGGGCGGTCGCCGGGTACCTGAAGGCGCGCAACCTGCCACCCCAGGTCAAGATCACCCCGGCGGCGGACCTGAAGGGCCTGGACTGGGCCGACCAGAAGCTTCTGGAAACCGCTTTCGGGCGCGCCCAGGGCGACGATCCCGTCTCCGTGACGCGCGCGCTGGCGGGCGTGGCAGAGACCGGCACGCTGGCGGTGATCTCGGGAGAGGAGGGCGCCACCACGCTCAACTTCCTGCCGGAGACCAACATCGTGGTGCTGCGCCGTGACGAGATCGTCGGGCCCTATGAGGAGGTCTGGGACCGCCTGCGCCAGCGCTTTGGCAAGGATGTCATGCCGCGCACGCTGAACTTCATCACCGGGCCGTCGCGCACCGGCGATATCGAGCAGACCATCCTGCTGGGCGCGCACGGGCCCAAGCGCCTCCACGTGATCCTGGTCGGCGAAGACGCGCCCGCCGGCAGCGCGTGAGACCATGTCCAAGAAGCCGAGGCTTTCCAAGGAGGACCAGCAGCTCTGGTCCCGCGTCGCGGAGAGCGTCCAGCCGCTGAAGCGCCGGCGCACGGTCAAGGAGGAAGAGGCCGCCGCCGAGACGCCCGGCCCCAAGGCCGCCAAGTCCAAGACCCCGAAGACCCGCCCCATCGCGCCGCCTCCCCTCACCCCCCTGACCCCGCCCCGCAGCGAGCCCAGGCCGCTCGACCCCAGCCGTCTGGTCGATATCGACCGCCGCAACGCCGAGCGCCTGCGCCGCGGCCAGCTTCCGATCGAGGCGGTGCTGGACCTTCACGGCCACCGCCAGCACGAGGCGGAGGAGGCGCTGAGCCGTTTCCTCGCCAGCGCGCAGGCCGCCGACAAGCGCTGCATCCTCGTGATTACCGGCAAGGGCCAGATCGGCGAGTCGCGCGGCGTGCTGCGCCGCAGTCTGGGCCAGTGGCTGAACGAGGGACCCAACCGCGCCCGCGTCCTGGCCTTCGCCCAGGCCCAGCCCAAGCACGGCGGCGCCGGGGCCTTCTATGTGCTCTTGAAGCGGCGCCGGCCCCAGTAACGCAGCCCAGTGACGGGCGTGCTTCTGCGCCGTCTTGAGCCTGGCGCATAGGCCCTAGACGGAAAGCTCACTGGCAAAACCCCCGCGCCCGCCACTAGACTGCCGCCCCATGACACCCTTTGGCGAAAAGCTGCGCGGCTTGCGGGCCGAGCGCGGCGAGACACTTCAGCAGATGGCGGCGGCGCTGGGCGTCTCGGCCGCCTATCTCTCCGCCTTGGAGCACGGCAAGCGCGGGCGGCCCAACCGACGGCTGGTGCACAACATCTGCCAGCACCTGGGAATCATCTGGGACGACGCGGAGGAGCTTCAGCGCCTGGCCGATGTCTCCCACCCGCGCGTGGTGGTGGACACCGCCGGACTGTCGAGCACCGCGACCCTTCTGGCCAACCGCCTTTCCGAGCGCATCGGCGACCTCTCCGAAGAGCGCCTGGCTGAGCTTCTGCAACAGATCGAGCAGGAGCCCTGATATGACCCGGGAAGGCCTGCAACGCCTGGCGGGCGCGACCGCGCCGGGCCTCTTCGTCCTGCTCTGGTCGACCGGCTTCATCGGCGCCAAGGGGGCCATGCCCCACGCCGAGCCCATGACCTTCCTGCTGCTGCGCTTCGCCATCGCGACGGGGCTGCTCGCCGGCTTCGCCTTCCTGACCGGCGCGCCCTGGCCCAAGGACTGGCGCCAGTGGGGCCACATCGCCGTGGTCGGCTTCCTGGTCCATGCGGTCTATCTGGGCGGGGTCTTCGTCGCGATCCACCAGGGCATGACCGCGGGCCTCTCCGCGCTGATCGTGTCCCTCCAGCCGGTGCTGGTCGCACTGCTGGCCGGGCGGCTTCTGGGCGAACGGGTGAAGCTGCGCCAATGGCTGGGCTTCTTCCTGGGTCTGGTCGGCGTGGCGCTGGTGCTCTCAGAGAAGATCGACCCGGCGGCGGCCACCGCGTTCGAGGGGTTCGGCTGGACCGAGGTCTTCATCTGCGTGCTGGCGGTCCTGGCCATCGCCATCGGCACGCTCTACCAGAAGCGCTTCGGCGGCGGCATGGACCTGCGCAGCGGCACGGCGATCCAGTACATGGCCGCCGCGCTCGCCTGCGGGCTCGGCGCGCTGCTGTTCGAGGAGTTCCACATCGACTGGACCGGCGAGCTCATCTTCTCGCTCGCCTGGCTGGTGCTGGTCTTGAGCCTGGGCGCGGTCAGCCTCCTGATGCTGCTGATCCGGCTGGGCGAGGCCAACAAGGTCGCCAGCCTCTTCTACCTCGTGCCGCCCTCGACCGCGCTCATCGCCTACTTCCTGTTCGGCGAGACCTTCGGCCTGATCGCCCTCGCCGGGGTCGCCGTCACCGCGCTCGGCGTGGCGCTGGTGGTGCGGAAGTAGCAGGAGTGGCGGGAGGCAAAGCGCCGCCCATCCTTCGAGACGGGTCCGTTCGGACCCTCCTCAGGATGAGGCTGGCGCTTGGTCGTGGCTGGGTGGGAATGTGTCAGGCGCGCGCTTCCCCAGGGCTGGACCGCCGCCTCGCCCGCCGAATAGCCTCAGTGCGTACCACCTCATCCTGAGGAGCGGGCGACAGCCCGCGTCTCGAAGGATGGGCAGCCGCCGCCGCTCTTAAAGCCAGCGTTGCGGCTAAAGAATGAACTTCGAGAGGTCGGCGTTCTGGACCAGGTGGCCGACGCGCTCCTGGACCATCTGGGCGTCGATGGTGATGGCTTCGCCGCCGCGGTCCGGGGCGGTGAAGGAGATTTCCTCCAGCAGCTTTTCCATCACGGTCTGAAGCCGCCGCGCGCCGATGTTCTCCACCGTCTCGTTGATCTGGAAGGAGAGGTCGGCCAGCGCGTCGATGGAGTCGTCGGTGAAGGTGAGAGAGAGGTCCTCGGTCCCCATCAGCGCCGTGTACTGCTTGATGAGGCTCGCCTCCGGCTCGGTCAGGATGCGCTTGAAGTCGTCGCGCGTCAGGGCCTTCAGCTCCACGCGGATCGGCAGGCGGCCCTGCAACTCCGGCAGCAGGTCGCTGGGCTTGGCGAGATGGAAAGCGCCCGAGGCGATGAAGAGAATGAAGTCCGTGCGCACCGTGCCGTGCTTGGTGGCGACCTGGGTCCCCTCGATCAGCGGCAAGAGGTCGCGCTGCACGCCTTCGCGGCTGACGTCGCCGCCGCCGCGCACGCCCTCGTCGGAGCGCGCGGTGATCTTGTCGATCTCGTCCAGGAACACGATGCCGTGCTGCTCGACCGCCTCGATGGCCTCGCTCTTGACCCGCTCCTCGTCGAGGAGCTTGTCGGCCTCCTCCTCGCTCAGGATCTCCATGGCCTCGGCCACCTGCATGCGGCGGGGCTTCTGGCGTCCGCCCATGGCCTTACCGAAGATGTCGCCCAGGTTGAGCATGCCCATCTGGCCGCCGGGCATGCCGGGGATGTCCATGGTCGGCAGCTCAAGCCCGCTGGTGTCGGCGACCTTGACCTCGATCTCCTTGGAGTCGATCTCGCCCTCGCGCAGCATCTTGCGGAACTTCTGGCGTGTCTCCGCGCTCGCGTTCTCGCCGACCAGCGCGTCCAGGATGCGCTCCTCGGCCTGAAGCTCGGCCTTGGCGCGCACTTCGCGGCGCAGGCGCTCGCGGGTCATGGTGATGGAAATCTCGACCAGATCGCGGACGATGGACTCCACGTCGCGGCCGACATAGCCGACTTCGGTGAACTTGGTCGCCTCGATCTTCAGGAAGGGGGCGTTGGCGAGCCGCGCCAGGCGGCGCGCGATCTCCGTCTTGCCGACGCCGGTCGGCCCGATCATCAGGATATTCTTGGGCAGGACCTCTTCGCGCAGCGCCTCGGGCAGCTGCTGGCGGCGCCAGCGGTTGCGCAGCGCCACGGCGACGGCGCGCTTGGCGTCGCCCTGTCCCACGATGAAGCGGTCCAGTTCGGAGACGATCTCGCGCGGCGAAAAGGAGGCGGCGGCGTTTTCCGCCCCGCCGCTATTCGGTCGGAAGCTTTTCGACAACGACTGACTCATTTGTATAGATGCAGATATCGGCGGCGATCTTCATGGACTTGCGGGCGATGGCCTCGGCGTCCAGGCCCTCGACGTCCACGAGCGCGCGGGCCGCGGAGAGCGCGAAGGAGCCGCCCGAGCCGATGCCGATCAGGCCGTCCTCGGGCTCCAGCACATCGCCGGTGCCGGTCAGAACCAGGGAATGACCGGCGTCGGCCACGGCCATCATGGCCTCCAGCCGGCGCAGGTAGCGGTCGGTGCGCCAGTCCTTGGCCAGCTCGACGCAGGCGCGCACCAGTTGGCCGGGGTGCTTCTCCAGCTTGGCCTCCAGCCGCTCGAACAGCGTGAAGGCGTCGGCGGTGGCGCCCGCGAACCCGGCGATCACCTTGCCGTCGCCCAGAGGGCGCACCTTGCGCGCGTTGGATTTGATCACGGTGTTGCCCAGGGTGACCTGACCGTCGCCCGCGATCACCACATGGCCGCCCTTGCGCACCGAGAGGATCGTGGTCCCGTGCCAGACGGGGCTGTTGCTGTTTTGCTCGCTCATGACCCGGCATAGATGGCGTGGCCGCCCAGCCGGGTCAAGCGGCGAGCGTCTGCCGCGCTTCAGTTCACGTCGAGTTCGAGCTTCTCCAGCCCATCGCGGATCGGGATGAACATGGAGATGCCCGATCCGAATTTCTCCGCGCTGTCGGTGATGATGGAAACCGCGATCGCCACGACATTGCCGTTGCGGTCGACCAGCGGGCCGCCCGAATTGCCGCCGTGGATGATCGCATCCGACTGGATGACGTCATAGCCCTTACGCGCGCCGGGGCGCAAGGCGCTCACGATTCCCGACGACACCGTCGCTGAGAGGCTTTCATAGAGCGGCGCGCCGATTGAGAAGACCTCCTCGCCGACCTTCACCGGCGCGCTGCGGAGCGGCAGCGTCGGGAGACCGCGCGCCTCGATCTTCACCAGCGCCACATCGCGCCTCTCGTCGCGCCTGAGTATCCGCCCGTTGAACTCGCGCCCGTCCCGGAACCGCACAGTGATCTCGCTGGACCGCCCCACCACATGGGCGTTGGTCAGAATGTAGCCGTCGGAGGAAACCACGAAGCCGGAGCCGTGGCCGGTCGAGGAGCGAAGCACGACGGTGGCGTCGAGAACGGGGTCGGGGTTCGCCGTGAAGGCCTGCCGCCGAAGCGCCGGGCCGTCGAGCCTCAAAGGCTCCCAGGCCGCTTTCTGCACCAGGGCCTGGCGCGCCCCGTCCGCCTGGCTTGCGCTCGCCACGGCTTCCCTGAAGCGGGGGTTGCCCGCCAATTCGTGCGCCGACTTCTCGAAGGTCTTGGTCAGGATGTCGGTGATCTGCAGCCTATACCGCCGCTCCTTGAATTCCGTGACGAAGGTCTCGTCGAACAGCACCTCGTCGAGATATTGGGAATAGAGCTCCCACCGGATCTTGACCGTCGCATCGCCGGAATAGGTCTCATCCCAACCCCAGCGGCAAGAGCGCATCTTGTACTCGAAGACCGTGCCCGCCAGAAGCAGGTCCACCTCGGAGGCCGGGTCGTCCGACTTGAAAGTGCTGGTCGAGCCCTTGACGAGCGACAGACCCTGCTCGCGAAACGCCGAAGCGACACTGTCCTGATGGGCCAGATTGAAATTGGCGCCGGGCTGCACGCTCCAGGTGAGGTGGACGACGGGTGGCGCACAAACGAAGCCGTCCCCGCCGGGGGTGTCGATGGATTGTCCGTGGGGAATGGTGCTGGTCATGCTCGCGAGAAAGATCGGCTCATCGAGCGTTTGCCGGTTGGCGGACTGGCCGCCAGAGCTCGCCCCGCCAGAACTCGTGCCGCTTGACACGCTGCCCGAACCGCCGCCGGTCCCGCTCGTGGTCTGACAGGCGCTGACCCCGGCCAGCAGGGCCGCCCCGCAGAGGACGGGGATAATCTTGAACCTCACCTGAATCTCCCGGTGTTTCGCTCAATCATTCATGATTCGTTCTGCTTGAGACGATAGCGCGGCGCCCGGCTCGCCGAACAATCGAAAAGTGTATTAAAAGGTCCAAAAGACGCGCGGGCTTTTTGGTGCGTGACCTTGGGGCCCGCTTCCTGCTAAAAAGCGCTCCGTTTCAATCCTCCGGGCCAGAAAAGCGGGAGTGACAGAGCCATGCGCCAGGCGCGTGTCGAGCGACAGACCAAGGAAACGCAGATCACCGCCAAGATCGACTTGGACGGGACCGGCCGCTATGACGTGACCACCGGTCTCGGCTTTCTCGATCACATGATCGAGCAGCTGGCGCGCCATTCCCTGATCGACATCGAACTGGACTGCGAGGGCGACCTCCACATCGACGGCCACCACACGACCGAGGATTGCGGCATCGTGCTGGGCAAGGCCGTGGCCAACGCGCTGGAGGACCGCGCGGGCATCCGCCGTTACGGCCATGCCTACATCCCCATGGACGAGACCCTGACGCGCTGCGCGCTGGACGTCTCGGGGCGGCCCTACCTGATCTGGAAGGTGGAGTTCACCCGCGACAAGCTCGGCGAGATGGATACCGAGCTGTTCCGCGAGTTCTTCCAGGCCTTCGCCCAGCATGCCGGGATCACGCTGCATGTCGAGAACCTCTACGGCGTGAACAACCACCATATCGTGGAATCCAGCTTCAAGGCGCTGGCCCGCGCGCTGCGTCAGGCGGTCGAGATCGACCCGCGCCTGGACGGCGAGGTGGCCTCCACAAAGGGCTCGCTCATCTGAGCCGACTGCGAAACGGGAGATCCAAAGCATGACGGTCGCAGTCGTGGACTACGGCTCGGGAAACCTGCGTTCGGCTGCCAAGGCGCTGGAGCGCGCAGCGCGCGAGAGCGGCTATTCCGGGGCGGTCGAGGTGACCGCCGACCCCGCCCGCGTGGCGGCGGCCGAGCGGATCGTGCTGCCCGGCGTCGGCGCGTTCGGCGACTGCCGCGCCGGTCTGGAGGCGCTGCCCGGCATGGTCGAGGCGCTGGAGGAGGCGGTGGCCGTGAAGGCGCGCCCCTTTCTCGGCATCTGCGTCGGCATGCAGTTGATGGCCAGCGTCGGGCGTGAGCATGGCGACACGCCGGGCTTCGGCTGGCTGCCCGGCGAGGTGGTGGCGCTGGAGCCCGAGGACCCCACCCTCAAGATTCCGCACATGGGCTGGAACGAGCTCGTGATCGAACAGGACCATCCTCTGCTTGCGGGCCTCGACCAGGGTTCCCACGTTTATTTTGTTCACGGCTACCACCTGCGGCTGGAGAATCCGGCGCAGCGTTTGGCGTCCGTGGACTATGGGGCCAGCGTCGCCGCCATCGTCGGACGCGACACCATGGCGGGCACGCAGTTCCACCCGGAAAAGAGCCAGGCCGCTGGCCTCCGGCTTCTCACCAACTTTCTGGAGTGGCGACCGTGAGCGACTTTCCCGTCATCGAAGCCCAAACCGCCGTGGAGCGCGTCGACAGCCTGAGCGGCGCGGACCTGCACGACCTCTGCGATGCGACCGAAGTGGCGATTCTCCAGGGCGGCGGCTTCGGCTGGCTGACGCCGCCGCCGCGCCAGACGCTGGAACGCTACTGGAAGGGCGTGCTGCTGGTGCCCGAGCGGCAGCTCTTCGTGGCGCGGCTCGACAAGACCATCGCCGGTTCGGCGCAGCTTCAGCGCGCCGCCCGCAACAACGAGGCGCAGTCGGCCGTCGGACAGATCACCTCGCTGTTCCTGGCGCCCTGGGCGCGCGGCCACGGTCTGGCGCCCCTGCTGGTGAAGTCGGTGGAGCGCTCCGCGCGGGACGCCGGGCTGAAGGCCATCACCCTGGACGTGCGCGAGACCCAGGCCCGCGCCATCGAGGTCTACGAGAGCCTCGGCTTCAAGTGCTGGGGGCGGAACCCCTACTACGCCCTGGTGGACGGCGCCTGGGTGACGGGGCTGCACTACTCCAAGCAGCTGACCTCCAAGAATCCCGAGGACTGAGCGCCATGATCCTCTACCCCGCAATCGACCTGAAGGACGGCGAGGCCGTGCGCCTGCTGCGCGGCGAGATGGATCAGGCGACCGTCTTCAACCGCGACCCCGCGGATCAGGCGGCGAAGTTCGCCGCCGCCGGTTTCGAGTGGCTCCATCTGGTCGACCTCAACGGCGCGTTCGAGGGCAAGCCGGTCAACGCCGATGCCGTGCGCGCCATCCTGAAGGCCACCGACCTCCCTGCCCAGCTCGGCGGCGGCATCCGCGACCGGGCGACCATCGAGACCTGGCTGGAAGCCGGGGTGACCCGCGTCATCCTGGGCACCGTCGCGCTGCGCGATCCGGATCTGGTGAAGCAGGCCGCGGGCGCTCATCCCGGCGGCGTGGTGGTCGGCATCGACGCGCGCGGCGGAAAGGTCGCGGTGGAGGGCTGGGCCGAGGCGAGCGAGGTCGAGGCCGTGGACCTTGCCCGGCGTTTCGAGGACGCGGGCGTCGCCGCCATCGTCTACACCGACATCGAGCGCGACGGCGCGCTTCAGGGGATCAACCTGGAGCAGACCCTGGCGCTGGCCGAGGCCGTGGCAATCCCGGTGATCGCCTCCGGCGGCCTCTCGGGCATCGAAGACATCAAGAAGCTGAAGGCGCTGGAGGCGCGCGGCATCTCAGGCGCGATCTGCGGACGGGCGCTCTACGACGGAAGGCTCGACCCGGCTGAAGCCCTGGCGGTCGCCAAGGGCGCAGGGGCCCAAGAAAGGGAGACGGCCTAGTGCTGAAGATGCGCGTCATACCCTGTCTCGACGTCAAGGACGGGCGCGTGGTGAAGGGCGTCAACTTCGTAGACCTGCGCGATGCGGGCGACCCGGTCGAACAGGCGCGGGTCTACGACGCCGCCGGGGCCGACGAGCTCTGCTTCCTGGACATCACCGCCAGCCACGAGAACCGGGGCATCATCCTGGAGGTCGTGCGCGAGACCGCCGAGCACTGCTTCATGCCGCTCACCGTGGGCGGCGGGGTGCGCACGCTGGAGGACATCCGCAAGCTGCTGCTGGCCGGGGCCGACAAGGTCTCGATCAACACCGCCGCCGTCAGCAACCCGGAGTTTGTGCGCGAGGCGGCGCGGAAGTTCGGCACCCAGTGCATCGTGGTCGCCATCGACGCCAAGCAGGTGGCGCCCGGCAAGTTCGAGGTCTTCACCCACGGCGGGCGCAACGCGACGGGCATCGACGCCGTGGAATGGGCCCGCAAGATGGAGTCCTTCGGCGCGGGCGAAATACTGCTGACCTCCATGGACCGCGACGGCACGGGCGAGGGCTACGACATCCCGCTGACCCGCGCGATCGCGGATGCGGTGCGCATACCGGTGATCGCCTCTGGCGGTGTCGGCACGCTGCAACACATGGTGGAGGGGCTGCGCGACGGCCATGCGACGGCGGTGCTCGCCGCCTCCATCTTCCATTTCGGCAGCTATTCCATCGCCGAGGCCAAGGCGGCCATCGCCGAGGCCGGGCTGCCGGTCCGCCCCATCGAGGCTTCGGGAGACAGGCCATGAGCGACAAGAGCGAAGCCGAGGTTCTGGAGCGGCTTTTCGCCGTGATCGAATCCCGCAAGGGCGCCGACCCGGAAAGCAGCTACACCGCCAAGCTTTTCGCCAAGGGCCTGAAGAAGATCACCCAGAAGCTGGGCGAGGAATCGGCGGAAACCATGGTCGCCGCGCTGGTCGAGGACGACGAGGCCCTGGCCGGAGAGAGCGCCGACCTGCTCTATCACCTGCTGGTGCTCTGGGCGGCGCGCGGCGTGAAGCCGGAACAGGTCTGGGCCAAGCTGGCCGCACGCGAAGGCGTCTCCGGCCTGGAGGAAAAGGCGGCCCGAAACCAGGGAGAGGACGGATGAGCTACGATCCCCAGAACATCTTCGCCAAGATCCTTCGCGGCGAGATCCCTTGCGACAAGGTCTACGAGGACGAACATGTCCTCGCCTTCAACGACATCAATCCCCAGACGCCGACCCATGTCCTGGTGATCCCCAAGGGCGCCTATGTCTCCTTCGCCGATTTCTCGGCGGAGGCCAGCCCGGAGGAGATCGCTGGCTTCGTGCGCGCCGCCGGCAAGATCGCCCGCGACCTGGGCGTCGAGGCGGACGGCTACCGCATCCTCGCCAACACCGGCCGGGACGCGCATCAGGAGGTGCCGCACTTCCACCTGCACATCTTCGCCGGCGAGAACCTGGGCCGCATGATCAAGCCGGCCGGCAAGTAAGACGCCATGGCCGAGGGCTCCCAAGGCAAGCAACCCCAGCGCTTTCAGCGCCGCATCCCCGAGGATGACGACCGGGAGCGGCTGGTCTGCGATTCCTGCGGCTTCATCGCCTATGAGAACCCCAAGATCGTCGTCGGCTCTGTCGTGACCTGCGGCGGCAAGCTCCTGCTTTGCCGGCGGGCCATCGAACCGCGTCTCGGTTACTGGACCCTGCCCGCGGGCTACCTGGAGAACCACGAGACCCCGGAACAGGGCGCGGCCCGCGAAGCCTGGGAAGAGGCCCGCGCGGCGATTGAGATCGAGCTGCTGCTGGGCGTCTACTCCATCCCCCGGATCAGCCAGGTGCAG
This sequence comes from Limibacillus sp., assembly GCA_037379885.1. Taxonomy (NCBI): domain Bacteria; kingdom Pseudomonadati; phylum Pseudomonadota; class Alphaproteobacteria; order Rhodospirillales; family Rhodovibrionaceae; genus Limibacillus; species Limibacillus sp. The sequence continues at coordinate 6,754 of JARRJC010000019.1, read as the reverse complement.
ATGATCTACCGCGCCAGCCTGCCCCGCCCGGACTTCGCGCCGGGCCCGGAAAGCCAGGAGGTCGCCCTCTTCGCCTGGGACGAGATCCCCTGGGACGACGTCGCCTTCCCCTCCGTCCACTGGGCCCTGCACCACTGGCGCGACAGCCGCGACATGACCGGCTTCCCCCCCTTCACAAATCCGGTCGAGGGGCTTTAGGGCATCAACCTTCCCCTTGCGCGCTTCAGTTCCTCGTAGAGCAAGTCGAGGCAGGCGCGGATTCTGGGGGCGCTGCGCAGGTCGGCGTGGGTCAGCAGCCAGAGTTTGGAATCCAGGGGCGGCAGCGGCTTTTCCCGGGCCGTGAGACGCCGCGCTGGGGTGAAACCTGCCCGCCGAGTCTGTACCCTGTCGCCGATCCTGAAAGCGGCAAAGAAGGACGAAGGACCCGCGTGACCCGGAACATCATCATCGTTGGCGGCGGGATCGTCGGGGCGGCTTTGGCCTACCGGCTGGCCGTGGACGGCGCGCAGACGCTGCTGCTGGAGGAAGGGGAGCCTGCTGGCGGGGTGACCGGCAAGGCGTTCGCCTGGATCAACGCCAGCGGCGTCGGCGCAGGGCCCGGCGAAGGAGCTGGCGAAGGACCCTGGGGACGGCTGAGGCGCGAGGCCATACCGGCCTGGCGTGACGTGCAGCGTGAGGTGGGCACGGCCCTCGCCATCGATTGGTGCGGCGCCTTGACCTGGCAGAACGATCCCGAAGCGACGGCGGCGAAGGCCGAGGCGCTGAAGGGCGCGGGGCAAGCGGTGAGCCTCTTGGACCGCCGCGCGATAGCGCAGCTTGAGCCCGGTCTCGCTGCCCCGCCGAGCACCGCCGTCTACGCCGCCGAGGAGGGCGCGCTTGCTCCGCTGGCCGTGACCCAAGGGCTCGTCGCCGCGGCGGCCGAAAAGGGCGCGGTGATCCGGACGGGACAGAGGGTAGAAGCTCTCCGCACCAAGGGCGGGCGCGTCACCGGCGTGCAGCTTCAGCAGGGCTGGCTGGAAGCGGACAGCGTTGTGCTCGCCGCGGGGCTGGGTTCCGTGCGGCTCTGTGCGGAGCTAGGCCTGGACCTGCCGCTGGAGGCGTCGCCGTCGATGTGGCTGAGCTTCGATGTGGCGCGGCCGCTATTGCGCGGCATCGTCTCCGGCCCGGACTTCGAGGCCCGGCAGGCCGGGGCGCGCCAACTTCTGGCCGCCGAGGACTTCGTCGACAGCGAGCGAGAGACCGGACCCGCGGCCATCGCCGCGCGGGCAGAAAAGGCGCTGATCCGGGGCCTCAAGCGGTCGGACGGACTGGCGCTCTCCGGCTTTGCCATCGGCCAGCGGCCCATGCCGCGCGACGGTCTGCCGATCCTGGGCGGGCTGCCGGGGATTGAGGGTCTCTTTCTGGCCGCGATGCATTCGGGCATCACTCTGGCGCCGCTCGCCGCCCGCATCCTGGCCGCTGAGATCATGGAGGGCCACCCTTTGGAACTGGCCCAACCCTTCAGGCCCTCGCGCTTCGCGGAGTGATCTTCCGCTGCATCAGCGGGGATGCTCCGGCGGTCTTGCGCCGTACCACCCTTCAAGACCCGTGGGGAGGACGGCAGCGACAAGACTTAGCGAAGGGAGCGCCAAGGTCATGAGACCCACTAGCAAGGCCATGATACCCACACGATTCAAGTTCGCCGCCCTGATGGGCGTCCTGTTCTTCACCCTCGACCTCGGCCAGGCGGCCCTGGCTGGACAGAACGGGGACCGGGACCAAGTCCGGAAATACCAGCACAGCCAATCCGGCGAGTACCGGGGCCACCGCAATTCAGGCCACGACTACCGCCGCGGGGACTCCCGCCATCAGCAAGGCGGGCACCATGTCCAACGCGACCACCGCCACAGCTTTGGCCAGCACCACAGCTACCGCCAGCGTCACTTCTACGGCCAACGCCGCCACTATCAGAAACCCCGGCACGGCCAGGGCGGGCACTATGGCTGGACCGCGCCCCATGTGAACAAGGGCAAGCACTATGGCTGGACGGCACCTTATGTGAACCGGGGCAGGCACCAGGGACATCAGGTCGCCTGCCAGCGGGTGACAAGGCATGGATACTGGGGCGGGCGTCCGGCCCAGATCGCAGGCCTCAAGTGTTTCGACCGCTATGGCCGCGCCTACATCAAGCCAGGCAGCCACAGGGTGCTGCGCTACTACCCTCAGCGCTTCGTTTTCCGGGGCGATCAGTTCTCCTTCGCCTGGCGCTGATCCTGGCGTCCGGAGGCAAGACGGCGCGGCCTGCTTCGAAAGGCCGGGCCGCACCGGGGAAGAGGTTCCGGCCGTGTCTACGCCCGCAGGGGTAGCGCGCCGGCGGCTGGACCTCTTCTTCGCCCTCCAATCGTTGCGAATCAATCGTTGCGGATAACGCGGACCAGCCATCCGGATCCTGCACCTTTCCAAGCGCAGCCTGGAGATTCTAGTGTTGGGGAGTCCCTGGAATAGGCCGAAGGGCCGCGCCGCCGCATGACCGACAGCAAGCGCTATCAATTCGCAACGCCGAAGGCGGCCTTCCGGCGCGGACTCTTGAATGCCTTCGGCGTGCCGGTTCTCGTGCTCTGCGGCAGCTTCCTGGGATTCGGGGCCCTGGTGCGCGAGTCGGGCCTCACGCTCTGGCTGGGGCTCTTCTCCACCGCGACCGGCTGGGCGCTGCCGGGACAGATCGCCGTCGTTGAACTTCTTTCGGTGGGCGCCTCCTTCGTCGTCATGGTGTCGGTCGTGGCGCTGACCAACGCGCGGCTTCTGCCCATGACGGTCGTGCTGATGCCCAAGCTCGCCTCCTCCCGCTGGCGGCGCTGGCCACTCTATATCGCAGCGCATTGGGTGGCCGTGACCGGTTGGGCGGAGATGATGAGCAACGCGGAGAAGATCGAGCCGCCGCTGCGCCTACCCTACTTCTTCGGCTACTCCATGACGCTTTGGAGCTCGACATTGGTCTCGACGGCGCTGGGTTTCCTCGCCGCCGACGCCCTGCCCTCCATCGTGACCCTGGGATTGGTCTTTCTCAATCCGATCTATTTCATGCTGGTCTTCGCAGCGGATCTGAGAGACCGGATGAAGGTCTACGCGCTGGCGCTGGGCGCGGTCCTGGGCCCGGCGCTCCACCTGCTGACGCCCGACTGGGGCCTGCTGCTGGCCGGCACGCTTGGCGGCAGCCTCGCCTTCGCTGCGGAGCGCGTGACGCGGCGCACGCCGGGGTCCACACCCGGGGACGGAGGCCGGAACGGGGGCGGAGGCGTGGTCGATGAGTGACGGCTTGATCCTGACCGCCCTGCTGGCGCTCAGTCTAGGTGCGCTTGTCACCTACTTCTGGCGCTTCCTGGGCGTGCTCCTATCCGGGCGGATCGATCCGGGCTCGCCGCTCTTCCAGTGGGTCGGGGCGGTGTCCTATGCGCTGCTGGCAGCATTGATCGCCCGCATGATCGTGCTACCGCTGGGTCCGCCCCTGGACGCCACGCCTCTCTCTTACCGTCTGGCCGCCACAGTGGCCGCGCTGGCGGTCTTCTTCGCGACGCGCCGCAACCTGCTGCTGGGCGTTCTCGGCGGCGTGGGCGGGCTGATTCTCCTGCGGTTACTGGGCGGTTTCTTCTAACTTTCACGGGCTGCGGCCAGTAGGCGCATTGCCTTTGCCAGTCAGCCAATTATACTGTTCGGGACATAAAATATATTGTTTCTCCCGTTTAGGCGCCCCTGACAGGATGCCTTGCTCATTGCGCCCTGCTGCGGCCTTTTCCTGCTACGAGACCGGCGCTGAGCGCGCCGCGGTGGAGCGGGCAGTTGAGACCTGCCTGGCCACGGACTATGAGCAGTGCGGCTAGCCCTCAGGCGGCGTCTTCCAGGGCCTTGACGCCCGGCAGGGTTTTGCCTTCCAGCCATTCGAGGAAGGCGCCGCCCGCCGAGGAGACGTAAGAGAAGTCCTCCACCACCCCGGCATGGCCCAGCGCGGCCACGGTGTCGCCGCCGCCCGCGACCGAGAGCAGCTTGCCGGCCTTGGTCAGGTCGGCCACCTGGCGGGCGAGCGCGACGGTGCCCCTGTCGAAGGGCTCGATCTCAAAGGCGCCCAGCGGGCCGTTCCAGACGCAGGTCTTGCAGCCCTCGATGGCCGCGCCCAGCATCTCCAACGACTTGGGGCCGACGTCCAGGATCATGCCCTCGTCCGGCACGGCCTCCTTGCCGACCGTCTGATGGGCCGCTCCGGCGGCGAAGGCCTCTGCCACCACGACGTCTTCGGGCAGCAGGATGTGGCAGCCCGCCGCTTCGGCCTTTTCGAGAATCTCCAGCGCGGTCCCGGCCATCTCCTTCTCGCAGAGCGACTTGCCGACCGCGACCCCCTGGGCGAAGAGGAAGGTGTTTGCCATGCCGCCGCCGATCACCAGCAGGTCGACCTTGGCAACCAGATTGCCCAGCAGTTCCAGCTTGGAGGAGACCTTGGCGCCGCCGACCACGGCGGCGACCGGGCGCTCGGGATTCTCCAGCGCGCTCTGAAGGTGCTCCAGCTCGGTCTGCATCAGCCGCCCGGCGGCGGCGGGCAGCGCGCGGGCCAGGCCCTCGACGCTGGCGTGCGCGCGGTGCGCGGCGGAAAAGGCGTCCCCGACGTAGAGGTCGCCCAACTTCGCCAGCGCCGCCACGAAGGCGGGATCGTTCTTCTCCTCGCCTGCGTGAAAACGCAGGTTCTCCAGCAGCAGGACGCCGCCCTCGCCGAGCGCGGCCACGGCCTCTTCTGCGGCGGGCCCGATGCAGTCCTTGGCGAAGGCCACCGGGCGGCCCAGCGCCTTTTCCAGCGCGGGCAGCACCGGGGCGAGGGACATCTCCGGGTTGGGCGCGCCCTTGGGCCGCCCGAAGTGGGACAGGAGGACGACCCGCGCGCCCTTGTCGCTCAACTCGCGCAGCGTGACGGCGGCGCGCTCAATGCGGGTGGCGTCGCTGACTTTGCCGTCCTGGAGGGGCACGTTGAAATCGACACGCACCAGCACGCGCTTTCCGGCGAGGTCGAGGTCGTCGAGGGTCTTGAAGCGGCTCATCCAGAGCTCCCAAAAAAGCGTTTCGCGGGCGGTCGGGACGCAAAGGGTATAGGCAAAAAAGCCGCCCCGCGCAAAGGGCTATCGCTTGACAGCGCGCGGTCCCGCGCCAAGCCTTAAGGACATGAGCGATCCTTTAGGCAGAACCCTATACCGCCTGGGCCAGGGCGCGCGCGTCGCGGGCTACTGGTCCCAGTACCTCTTGTCCCAGCGGATGACCAGGCCCGCGGAAAGGAAACCGGAGACGCCGGTGGAAGAGGCAGGGGCGGAACCCGAGCGCTTTCCGAGCCGCAACGACATCCTCGCCGACCTACAGGCCCTGATGGCGCGCGATTGGGCCAACATCGAGGCGGGCATCTACAGGCCGCCGCACGACCTGCTTTCCGGCGGGCTGGAGGCCCTGCGCGGCGCGCCCCGCTTCTTCCGTGAGTTCTCGAAGGTCGAGGAGCTGCGGCTGGCGGGCCGCCATCAGGAGGTCTTCACGCCGGAGAGGCGCGGGCGCTATCCCCGCTACTACCTGCAGAACTTCCACTACCAGAGCGGCGGCTGGCTGAGCGAAGAGTCCGCCGCCGTCTACGACCATCAGGTCGAGGTGCTGTTCGGCGGCGGCAGCGACGCCATGCGGCGTCAGGGGCTGGTGCCGCTTCAGCGCTTCCTCGCCGGGCGGCGCAGCCGGGACTGCCACCTGGTGGATCTGGGAACGGGCACGGCCCGCTGGCTTTCTTTCGTGAAGCAGAACTACCCGCTCCTGCAGGTTACGGGGCTGGACCTGAGCGGCCCCTATCTGGAAAAGGCCGCCGAGACGCTGAAGCCCTGGCGGAAGGCGGATCTGCGCGAGGCGGCGGCGGAGAAGACCGGACTGCCGGAAAGCTCCGTGGACGCGGTCAGCGCCGTCTACCTGTTCCACGAGCTGCCCAAGAAAGTGCGCCGCCAAGTGGCGGAGGAGGCCGCGCGTATCCTGAAGCCGGGCGGGCTCTTCCTTCTGGTCGACTCCCTTCAGCTCGGCGACCGGCCGGGCTACGACGCGCTTTTGCGGCGCTTCCCGGGGCATTTTCACGAGCCCTACTACCTCGACTACATCCAAAGCGATCTACAGGAGCTCTTCGAAGACTCCGGGTTCCGGGTCGAATCGCTGGATCACGCCTTCCTGTCGCGTGTTCTGGCCTGCCGAAAAATATAGCTTCCCTATACGGAAAGAGATTGACTTAATAGGAATGCGCGGTGCATTCTCCGCACCACTGTGTCGGCGCGTCCGGGAAGGGACGGGCAGATTCATGAATTAACGCATGAAGTTGTGGTGATTTGTTCACGCTTCATTTATGCTTTATCGGCTAAGTTAGCAGCAGAAGACTGCGGCTCGGCCGTGTTGAGACAGTCCGGAGAGGCCAAGGGACGCTTCAGAGGCCCCGGGCAGCGTGAGTGGGAGGAAGTCCATGAAGACGCTTTTCAAGGCCGGGGTATCCCTCGGTGTTCTGGCGGCCGTCGCGGCTGCTGGCGGCAAGGCGGAGGCCGCGGGCTTCGCCATCAAGGAACAGAGCGGCTCCTCGCTGGGTCAGGCCTTTTCGAATGCCTCGACCGGCTCCGGCGACATCAGCCATATGTTCTTCAACCCGGCCACCCTGGCGCAGCACAACAGCTTCCAGTTCGTGGCCCTGGGCAGCTACGTCGCGCCTGAAGCTGAAGTGAGCAACGCCACT